>CAZXSD010000005.1:0-40833 GCA_964642985.1 uncultured Sulfurimonas sp. | reverse complement strand
TAATGTATGTTGGTGCAAAAACAGGTCGTGATGGTCTTGGTGGAGCAGTAATGTCGTCTGATAGCTTTACAGAGGAATCAAAATCACTTCGTCCTACTGTTCAAGTTGGTGATCCATTTACTGAAAAACTTCTTCTTGAAGCTTGTATGGAACTTTTCAAAACTGACCATGTTATTGGTATTCAAGATATGGGTGCGGCTGGTCTTACTTCATCTTCATTTGAGATGGCTGGACGTTCTGGTTCAGGTATGATTATGCACCTTGATAAAGTTCCTGCTCGTGAAGAAAATATGACACCTTATGATTTTATGCTTTCAGAGTCTCAAGAACGTATGCTTTTATGTGCTAAAAAAGGTTCAGAACAGGCGATTATTGACATCTTTGAAAAATGGGATTTAGATGCTGCTGTTATCGGTGAAGTAACTGCTACTGGAAATATGGAACTATTTTGGCACGGAGAGTTATGTGCAGAAGTTCCAGTTGATCCAGTAAGTGAAGAAGCTCCTGAACTTAATCGTCCTATGAGTAAGCCTAAATATTTAGATGGTTTAGATAAAGTAACTATCAATGATTTTGATAAAATTTCAAATCAAGATGCGTTTGAAACACTTACAAAATCTATGGAAGTAGTTGATAAATCTTGGATATATACTCAGTATGATTCAATGGTACAAACAAATACTATTAAAAATGGTGGTATGCTTGATGCTTCTGTTATTCGTGTAAAAGAGAATGGAAAAGCTCTTGCAATGAGTGCTGATTGTAATGTTCGTTACTGTTATATCGACCCTAAGGGTGGTGGAGCTGCAGCGACTGTTGAAGCTGGACGTAATGTTGCTATGAGTGGTGCTAGACCTTTAGCTATTACAGATTGTCTTAACTTTGGTAATCCTGAAAATCCTGAAGTTATGTGGCAGTTTGGTCAATCTTGTGAGGGTATTAAAGAGGCTTGTGCTGAACTTACTACTCCAGTTATTGGTGGAAATGTTTCACTTTATAATGAAACAAATGGTGTTTCAGTTTTCCCAACTCCATCTATTGCAACTGTTGGTGTAAATGATGACCAAAACAATGTTTTGATGTCTTCATTTCAAACAGAGGGAAATATTCTTTATTTAGTTGGAGAGTCTAAATCTGAGTTCGGTGGTTCTTTATATATGAAAGAGATTTGTGATACTGTTGCTGGTAAAATGCCATCTATTGATTATAAAAAAGAGTTAGCTCTTTGGGACTTAGTTATTGAAAATAATAAAAAACATTTACTAGAGTGTGCGAAAGATGCAAGTTCTGGTGGTGTTGCTATCGCTTTAGCTAAAATGGTTGCTACAAGTGGTTTAGGCTGTGATGTAACTATGAAAGTTTCCGATGAAAGAGATATTTTTGCTGAATCTCAAAGTCGTGCTATTATCGAAGTGAAATCTGAAAATTGTGAAGCATTTGAAGCTACATTAAATGGTCTTGCTTGTGAGAAAATAGGAACTGTTGGTGGAGATAGTATCAAAATTAATGATGTTTCTATGAGTATGGAAAATCTTAAAGATAACTATTTTAATACTTTTAAGCGTGTAATTGAAAGAGATATTTAATGAATAAAATTATCTATTTACTCCTCGGAGTAATGGGTAGTAGTTTACTTGCTACAAATTTTAATAAAGATGATGCACTTGAATATCTTAATAGTATAAGAGTAAGTGCAGGTCTTTCTTTGTTAAATCAAAACTCCATTTTAGAAACAGCCTCTCAAAACCATGTTAATTACCTAGCTGATAAAGGTTTAACAGGTCATTATGAAGATAATAATACTTATCCAAGTGATTTTTATACAGGAGATAAACCTTTTGATAGAGGTGTATATGCTGGATATAGTAGTAGCTATTATTTAGAAAATATTTCTGCAGGTCAAGAAGATGTTATTGCTTCTATAGATGGATTGATGTCTGCTATTTACCATAGATATGGATTTTTAAATAATAATATAGATGAGATAGGGATAGGAGTTCACTCTAGTAGATTATTTAATTATAATATGGGAAATTCGAAATTAAATAAGTTATGTAATGCTGATAGTTATGAGGGTACTAAAAAATCTTATTATGGAGTATGTGCAGAATATGATTTTAAAATTGAAGCTACACTTTATGATGAAGTTTCAAACTCTTTAGCAGATAGTTCTCCAAATTATGTGATATGGCCTCCTGCTAACTCCTTAAATATTTTACCTGTTTTCTTTGAAGAGTCTCCAGACCCTCTTCCTTCCTACTCTGTTTCGGGTTATCCTATCTCTATAGAATTTAATAGCCATAAATATAAAGATAATAATATCTCAATAGATAGTTTTAGAGTATATGAAAGTAGTGGTATAGAACTTACAAATACATTATTAATGGATATATCAAATGATCCAAATGAAAAACATGATAAATATCAATTTACACTTTTTCCATTGGAACGCTTGAATTGGAATCAGACCTATTTAGTGGAAGTGGATTTTAATATAGATGATAAAGCATACTCTAAATCATGGAGTTTTCAAACACAAGATATTAATATACCAACATATACGATAACTGATTTAGATGAGACTTTAATTCTAAAAACAGATACTCAATATGCTCTTTATTTTCCTCCAACAAGTAGAGATGATGTATTTAATGGGATTAGTTATACTTATAACACTTCAGAACAAGATGTTTCTATCTATGACTCAAATACTATTTTAGTTAAATTAAATGGTGAGAATGAAAGCTATTGTAACATTGATATAAAAAATAATGGAACAATAACAAAAACTATTCATTTAAAGATAGGGAGTGAAGATAATATAAACGATAAAAAACTAGAGGATAAGATAGAAACTTTTTCATATAAAATAGATGATACAGATATTTTTATTAAACTTTTAACTCAAGATGATACAAAAGAGATTACTCTAAATGTAGATAATGAAGAAAGTATATTTCCTCTGTTTGATATTAATTCAAATATTACTATAAAAGAGAGTGTAGATACAGTTTTTATTGAGATAAAAACAAAGCTTACAGAAGCTATAACTTTTGAAGGGAGATAAGAGATGTTGAAAAAATTGTTTTTTATACCACTCGTTGCTATTTTATTTACAGCTTGTGGTTCTTCTGATAGTGAGATAGACAAAGAAGAGGAAAAAGTGATAGTTGAAGATTCTAATATTATAAAGTTAGTTGAATCTAATTCTATAATATGTACAGATGAAACAACATTTACGATTACTCCTACTGATGACCCCTATGTAACTATTACTAAAAATGTTATAAATAATGAAATAACAATAAAAATAGATGCCAATTCTAATGGTTCTTTAGCTATTTCTAATTGTAGTGTTAAACCTTGATTGACTTCAACTCAACCCTTATGATATAATTCATATAAATAATTTAATTTTTTAGGAATAATATGAGCAAATCATTATATAAAACACTTGAAATCGATGAAGGTGCAAGTGAAACAGAGATTAAAAAAGCATATAGAAAATTAGCACGTCAATATCATCCAGATGTAAATAAAGACCCAAGTGCAGAAGATAAATTTAAAGAGATAAATTCTGCTTATGAAATATTAAGTGATAAAACAAAAAAATCACAATATGACCAGATGGGTGATGGTATGTTCGGTGGTCAAAATTTTAGTGATTTTTCTCGTAGTCATGGTAACGGTGGTTCTGCTGATTTAGATGATATTTTAAGACAGATGTTTTCTAATGGAGGAGGCGGTAGCGGAGGCTTTGGTGGCGGAGGTGGTTTTGGTGGTGGCTTTGGTGGCTATCAACAAGAGGTTAATCTTGATATAGAAACAAATATAACTATCCCTTTCGTTGTTTCTATTCTTGGTGGTTCTCACTCTGTATCTGTAAATGGTGAACGTTTTGATATTAAAATCCCTGCTGGTGTAAATAGTGGTGAAAAGATGCGAGTA
Source organism: uncultured Sulfurimonas sp. (assembly GCA_964642985.1). Taxonomy (GTDB): domain Bacteria; phylum Campylobacterota; class Campylobacteria; order Campylobacterales; family Sulfurimonadaceae; genus Sulfurimonas. Next base: position 36,885 of record CAZXSD010000005.1, on the reverse strand, counting down.
AAGGGTAAAGGTCATGCTCAAAATGGACGTGTTGGAGATCTTTTTTTAAAAATAACAGTATCTTCAAGTCCTGAATATGAGAGAGAAGATGATGATTTAATAAAAGTTTTTGATGTTCCTTTATACGCTGCACTATTTGGTGAAAAGATAGCGATAGAGACATTAGAAAAAGAGATTAAACTAAAAATCCCTGCAAATACTAAAAATGGTCAACGTTTTCGTGTAAAAGAGATGGGTGCTATGAATCGTAAAACAAAAGTTCGTGGTGCTTTATATCTTCAAGCAAATATAATTCTTCCATCTATTGAAGATTTAGATGAAGATTTGGTTGCACTGATGAAAGATAAACTTCCTAAAAATTAAGAAGGAAAGATTAGATGATACATAAATATGATGAACCAGTATATCTTATCAGTATTGTTTCTAAGCTTTTAAATATCCATCCTCAAACATTGCGTCAATATGAGAGAGAGAATTTAGTAACTCCCTCTCGCTCAAATGGACGTATAAGACTATACTCTCAACGAGATATCGATAGAATAAAATTAATTTTAAGACTTACTCGTGAATTGGGTGTTAATTTAGCGGGAGTGGATATTATATTAAGACTTAAAGAGAATGTTGATTGTATGGAAACAGAGATAGCTGAACTTCGTTATGAGGTTAATAAAGCTAAAAATACTCATTGTGTATCACCTAATAAAGCACTTGTTACGACAAGAAGTGTTTATGAGATGATTATTTTTGAAAAGAGATAGCTTAAAAAAATATGTTCAAAGCAATATTCACTAATAGTTTTGGTATATTAATCTCAAGAATTCTAGGATTTGTAAGAGATTTTATGACAGCATCAGTTTTAGGTGCAAATATATATAGCGATATTTTTTTCATAGCCTTTAAACTCCCAAACCTTTTTCGTCGTATCTTTGCAGAGGGTGCATTTACTCAAGTTTTTATCCCTGCATTTGCAAGAACAGCATATAAAGCAGTTTTTAGTGCAAATATATTTTTGATTTTTCTCTCAATAGTTCTTATAATTACCCTTTTAGTAAATTTAGTTCCAGAACTCTTTACAAAAGCGATAGCTGTAGGATTTAGCCAAGAAACCATAGAGATAGCATCTCCATTTGTTGCTATAAACTTTTGGTATCTACCTCTTATCTTTGCTATAACTTTTTTAAGTGGTATGCTTCAATACAAACACCATTTTGTAACATCAGCATTTTCAACTGCACTCTTAAATCTATCACTCATTTTTGCACTACTTCTTTCTCACGATAAAAGTCAATCTGAAATAGTCTATTATCTAAGTTATGGTGTTGTTATTGGGGGGATTTTACAGTTGATAGTGCATATTATTGCTATGCAACGACTAGGACTATTAAAATTACTTTTAGGTGGATTTAAACATCTAAAAAGAAAAAATAAGTTAGTAAAAAGAGATACCAAAAAATTTAAAAATAACTTCTTTCCAGCGATGTGGGGAAACTCAACAGCACAAGTAAGTGCCTTTTTAGATACTTTTTTAGCTTCATTTCTTATAACGGGAAGTATATCCTATCTCTACTATGCAAACCGTATTTTTCAACTTCCTCTTGCCCTTTTTGCCATAGCAACCTCCATAGCACTTTTTCCAAGAGTAGCAAGATACATAAGAAACAAAGATGAAAAACAAGCTCTAGCCTTTATGAAAAAAGCTTTTTGGTTTTTAACATATCTTCTTACTGCAAGTATGATAGGTGGGATTATTTTATCTAAAGAAATTATATGGTTACTCTTTGAAAGAGGGGCATTTGATGCTCAAGATACTGCAAATGTAACTTTAGTTTTACAGATGTATATGATAGGACTTTTACCTTTTGGTCTGCAAAAACTGTTTATGCTTTGGCTCTATGCTAAAGAGATGCAGATGAGGGCTGCTAAGATAGCGACGTACTCTCTTTTGACTTATATAGTGTTTGCTCTCTCTCTTATATCGCCTATGGGTGTTGGTGGTTTGGCTTTGGCTAGTAGTGTTGGAGGGGTTGTTAGTTTTACGCTTACTTTACGAGCATTTGGGGTTGATAAGTTTTTAGATATAGTTAGGTCTAAAAATTTTATTTATCTTTTTTTTAGTTCTATCTTTTTTATTATTTTTTTGATGTTTATAAAAATAGAGTTCTTAAATTTTTAAAGAGTTTACCCTATAATAATAAAAATAATATATTAAAAGTAAAAAAGAAGAGAGTTATTGATGAGTAAAGATTTTAAAAACTGGTATAGATTAAAAGAAATTTTACATAATAGAAAAAAAGAACAATACTTTAAAGAAAGAGATGTTTTTTGGGCAAGTATCGGTGTAAATATAGGTTTTGAACAAGATGGAAAAGGTGAGATTTTTTCAAGACCTATTGTCATAGTAAAAAAGTATAATAAAAATATATTCTTTGGAATACCCCTTTCCACACAACTAAAAGAGGGGAGTTTCTTTTTTACATTTGAACTCAATAATAAAAAAAGTAATGCACTTCTTGTACAAGGAAGAATTTACGATATAAAAAGATTAGAGAATAAAATTGGAAAAATATCAGAAAATGATTTTAAAGAGTTAAAAATAAAACTTAAGGATTTATTAAATGTATAAATTTTCTCCCCTCAAAAAATCAAGGGGCATCCCGCAGGACAATTGTAAAAGTATTATAGTAAAAATAAATATATTTGTCAAAGATTATTTTTTTATGATTGCTAGTAAAAAAATGTTAACAACAAAAATTTTACTAATAACAACCCTTCTATTAACAGGTTGCAGTTCAAAAATAGATACACTTCAACAAGATACAGAACATAAAAAAAATAGTAATGAGTTTAAAATAATTATGCACGAACTGAGTTACCTTATATATGATACCTCAAAAAGTGAATTAGAAATTGATAATATTAGACGACGCTATGCTTTTACTCTTGCAGATAAGATACAAAATTTAACACTTCAAACAACAGGTATTCCAGAAGAGATGTTGTCAAATATCTCTTTTTCTCAATATATACAACAGTTAAACACACAAGGAAAAGAGTTACAAGAGATAGCAAAAAACTATGAATTAGAAAAATTAAATAGTAAAATAGATGCTATAAAAAGAACTTGTACAGATTGTCACGATAAAGTAAGGAGTTATAAATGAGATTTTATTTTAAAAATAGTGCCTTATTTATAATTTTTTCATCAACTCTTTGTGCTTTTAATTTAGAACTTAAAAATAGTGAAACAATAGTAAATATTGGAGGAAGAGTTGAGCTTAATACATTTATGAGTTCTCCTGATGGTTCTCATAATGCTCAAATTCCTATTGATAGTATTGAAAAAGAGAGACACCTTACGATGAGTGCATCTTCTAGTAGATTATGGTTAAAAACAAGAGTTCCCTCAAAATATGGTGTTATTCGTTCTATTATAGAAACTGATTTTAATGGAGTAAAAGGAACGGAAACAAATACAAATTCTCATAATTTAAGATTAAGAAATGCCTATATTCAAGTAGGGAATTGGACTATTGGACAAACAAATTCAGCTTTTAATGCGTATATCACAACTGATATTATTCTTACAGCGATTAACGATACTTTTGTACGACAACCACTTATTCGTTATGGTGCAGAAAATAGAAGTTGGCGTTATGATATATCATTTGAACAACCAGAAACTACTCTTCTTGATAGTAATGCAAAAGTGATAACTCCAAAAGATGATATTATTCCTGATATTATAGCTCGTATTTTATTTTTTGAACCGTGGGGAGATATAGCATTTTCAGCGATGGGACGCTATCTTAATCAAAATAGAGCAACACTAAGTGATGATACACAACTTCAAAATAGTGATAGTGCTTTAGCTTGGGGTCTTAACTTCTCTGCAAAATTAAAAGTTTTTAAACGTAATGATATACGTATCGCCTATCATTATGGAGATGGAATGGGTCGTTATCTCTCTTATGATGCTTATCCTGCTGGGTATATTAATAATGATGGAAAAATAGAGACTCAAAAATCTTTTGGTGGACATATAGCATACTGTCATTGGTGGAATAAAGAGCTAAAATCAACAGTAGCACTCTCCTATTCGGGAACAAAAAACAATAGTTACTTTAAAGATAATGACGATGTCAATAAAGAGTTAGTATCTTCTCAACTTAACCTATTTTGGTTACCGATACAAAACTCTCTTATAGGTATAGAATACGCGAAAGCTTCTCGTACAGTAGAGAGTGGGAAAAAAGGAAATATTGAGATTGTAACTCTTATGATGAGATATAATTTTTAAAAATTAGAATAAAAAAATAAAGGAAAATAAAAAATGCAAATATTCGATTCAGTACAAAAAACAAAAAGAGAGTTCACACCATTAGTAGAGGGGAAAGTTTCCTTATATGTATGTGGTCCAACAGTATATGATGATGCGCATTTAGGTCATGCAAAATCTGCATTAGTTTTTGACCTGCTTACTCGTGTTTTAAAAGCTAATAACTATGATGTTACTTATGCTAGAAATATTACAGATATAGACGATAAAATTATCAAAAAAGCGATAGAACAAGGGAAAGAGATAAAAGAGATTACAGACTTTTATACTTTAGCATTTCATAAAGAGATGGAGGCTATCGGTGTAGTGCGTCCAGATATTGAGCCTAAAGCTACTGAGAGTTTAGAAGCGATGTATGAGATGATACAAAAACTTATAGATGCTGGTCATGCCTATCCAACTAAAGATGGTGATGTTTATTTTGATACAGCTAGTGATAGTGAGTATCTGACTCTTTCTGCTCGTGTTCAAGATGAAGATGATAGACAAGAGCGTGTTGAATCTTCATCTCTAAAGAAAAATCCTGCTGACTTTGCTCTTTGGAAAAGTGTAAAAGATGAGAGTGTAACTTTTGAGTCTCCTTTTGGTGCAGGTCGCCCTGGTTGGCACTTAGAGTGTTCAGCTATGATAGAAAAACATTTAGCAGTTGATGGTTTAGAGTATGCCGTAGATATTCACGGTGGAGGAGCTGACCTGCTTTTTCCTCATCACGAAAATGAAGCAGCGCAAACGAGATGTAGTTCAAATCACTCTTTAGCAAACTACTGGATGCACAACGGTTTTGTAAATATAAATGGCGAAAAAATGAGTAAATCTTTGGGAAATAGCTTTTTCTTAAAAGATGCTCTTAAAGAGTACGATGGAGAGGTCTTACGCTTTTATCTTTTAAGTACGCATTATAGAAGTAACTTTAATTTTAATACTGATGATTTAGCGATAGCTAAAAAGCGTTTAGACAAAATTTATCGCCTTAAAAAACGTCTATTTGGATTAGCTGAAAACTCTGATACAACTTCATTTCAAGAAAAGATGCTTACTGCGCTAAGTGATGATATGAATGTATCTTCTGCCCTTGCATTAATAGATGAGATGATTTCAAATGCGAATGAAACACTTGATACAGCAGGAAAACATAAAGTTCTTAAACGCGAAACTATCTCAAATCTATCTTATATAGAAAATTTATTAGGTTTTGGTGTTAAAAATCCATTTAACTATTTTCAATTTGGTATGGACGATGAAACTAAAACTAAAATAGATGAGCTTATCGTTAAACGTAATGAAGCTAAAAAAGAAAAAAACTTTGAGCTATCAGATACATTACGTGATGAAGTTCTAGCTTTTGGTGTAAGTATAATGGATACTCCTGCTGGGACTTTTTGGGAAAAAATTTAAGATGGGCGTTTAGCTGATGTATAAAATTTTAGTATTATTTTTTTTAACTATTTTAATAGTTCATTCTAAAGAGATACACCCAACATACAAACTAAAGTCAATGGGCATAGTAAACGATTTCGTAGTAGTAAAAAATAAAATCTATATTGCAAATAACGAAGGAACAGTTGATATTTTTGATTTGAATAGTGGAAAAATTATTGAACAGATAGTGCTAAATCCTTTGACGACGAAACTCAATAAACTTGTACCTCAAAATATTATAAGTGTTGATGTTATAAATGATAAAGTTTTATTGGTAAGTATTGGAAACAGCGCATATCGCAATGTTTGGATATATGAAAATCATACTCTGACTCAAAAGATAGATGAGAGTCAAAAGCTTACTATTAAAGAGGCTCGTTTTATAGATGATGAAAAGATATTTTTAGCAACATTTGCTTCTGAAATAATTTTACACGATACAGCTGAACAGTATAATTTGTACAATAAACATATCTCACAAAGTACAATGGGGGATATAGTTTTAAGTGAGGATAAAAAAACTGTTTTTATCTCTGATGAAAGTGGAGAGGTTCAACTTAGAGAGCTTGAAAGTTCAAAACTACTTAAAACTTTCTCCTCTCAAAATGTAGATAATGTCTATCACATTGCCTATGCAAAGGGTATTTTAATTACAGCAGGACAAGATAGACGGGTTGCAGTTTATCAAGATGGCATAAAGGATTATCATATTAAAAGTGATTTTCTTGTTTACTGTGTTGGGATTAGTCCTAGCTCTAAAGTAGGTGTTTATTCTAAGGGAGAGAAGAGTAATTTACAGCTTTTTGATACTAAAAATGGAAGAAAAACTGACGAGCTTGTAGGACATAGTGGGATAGTAAATCAGATAAAATTTATAAATGAAAATGAACTTTTTAGTAGTGATAGAGGGTATTATGTTTATTATTGGGAGTTAAATTAAGAAATTATAAAGCAAATTTTTCGCTAAAGTAATCTACTTGGGATTGAGTAATTTGTAAGATGTCATAAAATTTCTGCATATCAATATCAACTTCTTGATCTAAAAAAGTTAATAGGATTTTACATTTTTCTTTTAACTGATTTAATTCCCAAAGCTCGTTATGATTATCTACTATACTTATATTATTTAGTATGTTAATATTATTATTAATTATCACTATTGCATTGTCTTTCATTTATCCATTATACAAGTATTTAGCTGAAATAGAGCCTAAACAGATAACAATATTCTGTAACATTATTCGATTTATCAAATATTGTGCAATATGACCTACTTTAATCTTTAGTATATAAATTATTCAAGTTGAATAAGGAAATTTATATGAACGTAAAAGATAAAATTAATTATATGCTTACAGAAAAGCATAAATCTAAAAGAGACTTTGCACAAGAGTTATTAAATTTAGAACCTAGACTTCTTTCAACAGGTAAGGCTCCTAGTGAGTCTACAATTTATGGCTATTTAAATGGACGCCGTGAAATAAAAATAGAACTTATTCCATATATTGCTGAAGTTTTAGGGGTTAAAGAACAAGAGCTTTTTGAATGCAATATTGAGGATAGCAGTGATCATAACTTTCAACTTTCTAAAGAGATACGAGAGATTATTAAACTATTGAAATATGTTCCAAATTCAAAACTTTATGAACTCAGAGATAAACTTCTTGCATATAAAAGACTCTATGAAAAAAGTTGGTAAAATTCAGGTAAAATTTAAATACAAATATATAATGAGGAAAATATCTAAATGATAATATCGGATATTCAAAAACATATAGAGGAAAACTCTTTAAATTTAACAATAGAGTTTAAAAGATTATTCCACGGTCGAGGTGGACTTTATGAGGGTTGGAATCATTTAACTATTGATTCGATAGATACTATACTAAGTGTTGCCTTATATAAAGAAGAACCTCAAGAAAAAGAGCTTTTAGAGATGCTTGAAGAGTTTATTTCTAACACTAGACATCAAAGTATAGTGCTACAAAGAAGATATATAAAAGGCTCTCCTAGTGAAGTTATCGTAGGCGAGTTAGCAGATGAACTTTATGTAGTTGAAAATGGTATAAAAATAAAACTCAATCTTCTCTCAAATCGTAATAGTGGTTATTTTCCAGATATGAAAAATGGTCGTGAATTTGTAAAGGCAAATGCTAAAGATAAAAGTGTTTTAAATCTTTTCTCTTACACGTGTGCATTTTCTCTTTATGCAATAGAAGGTGGAGCTACAAAAGTATCAAATATAGATATGAGTAAGGGTGCATTAAGTACAGGAAGAGTAAATCATCATCTTAACGGTTTTGATACTAGAGATGTAGCTTTTCACCCCTATAATATCTTAAAATCGTTCTCACGTATCAAGAAAAAAGGTCCTTATGGTTTAATCATCATAGACCCACCTACATTTCAAAAGGGAAGTTTTGAAGCTACTAAAGATTATGTAAAACTTATAACAAAACTTCCACAAATTGCATCCGAAGATTGTATGTTGTTAGCTTGTTTGAATTCTCCTGATTTGGATAGTGAGTTTATTATTAAACTTATAAAAGAGTGGGCGCCTAGTTTTAAATTTATTGAGCGTTTAGAGAATGTTTCGGAGTTTGCTAGTGCTGATGAAGAGAGAAGTTTGAAAAATTTGGTTTTTAAGAGGGAAAAGTTATAAAATAGAACAAACGCTTAATAGCGTTTTGTTCTTATTGTAGTTCGTCTGTTAAATCTGTTGGTGCAGGAATCTCTTTAGATTTTGCATCTTTTATCTTAGCAAACTTTTTATCCTCTTTTTTAGGTTTAAGTGCTAAATTATCTTGATAATTAAATATCTCACTTGGCCACTCCTCTTCAGTTGAAGGAATAACATCGTCCATAGGATATTCAGAATCAACTTTATGGATATAAACTTTTTTTCCACCATAATTTTTTTTCTTTTTACCGAAATACTCACCATCATAAGATGGAGAAAATTTACCAAAGTGAAGATGTCTAAGAGTTCTTAAAATAGAGGGATCCATTTTTCCTAACTCTTCCCAGTTAAACATAGGAGCGTGAGGTTTTTTAAATCTTCCTTTACTTAAACTCCACATTAAATATTGACCAATCCAATCTCTAATATAAGGAAATGCTGCAAAAGCAGTAGCACACTCTAAAATACGAACTTTACCATCAATACCATAAGCAACATCAACAGCCCAATACTCAGCATTTGCATCTTTAGACACTTGTACAGCTAAATCAAGAACATTTTTAGGAACGTCCATATAGTCCATACTTCCACCTTGAGAAGTGTTCGTAAGCCATTCCCCCTCTGGAGCGCGACGCCAAAATGCACATACAGGTTTATGACCGATAAGCATTACACGAATATCAGCTTCCATAGGAACGAAATCTTGAAAATATTGTGGGTGATACTGTTTTTCATCATAAAGTTCACGAGCTTCTTCATAAGAATCAACTTTATGCACAAAATACCCACCATAGTTTGATGGACCATAAGATTTTTTGATAATTTTTGGATATTCACAAGTTTGTAAAAATTTATCTGCATTATTATGCTTATAATAGATATATGTTTTTGGAATTGGTAAATCATATTTCCAAGCAAATCTTGTTACATTCTCTTTAGATTTATTTGAAAATTGAGTATCTAAAGAGGGAATAAATCTAACATGAGGAAGTTCACGAGCTATCTCACGAAAAGTCTCATAAGCAGTTGATGGAACATTACCTATAAGTACATCAATCTTCTTACGTTTTACCTCTTTGATAAATCTAGCCTTATCATTTTTCCAATGATACACAACAGTCTCTATCTTATTCGGCCAACCTTTAAAGTTTGAGTGGTCAAAAAATCTTAATACATAATCTAGGTATAAAAAACCTAACTTTGGTAATTTTTTATTGCTTAGTCCCATTCTATTTTTCCTTACTTTTAATATTCTTAAATTATATCTACTCTTTTAAAAGTATGGCTTAAAGTTGTAACTAACTTCAATACTACCAGATTATTGTAAAAAAAGAGCATACGTTAATTCAGTTTTATCAAATAATGAGGTGGATAGAAAGTTTATCTATAATAAAAAACAGCTATAATATTTTCAATACATTGAAAGGAAATATATGCAAAAATTAATTAAACTATCAAATCTCTATTTTTCACTTCCTACACCATCTTTTAAAAGATACCTTTTTGATACAATAGATTTAAACTCAAAACTTATAGGAATACTTGGACAAAGGGGTGTTGGTAAAACTGTACTTTTGCGACAAATAGCTCAAAGTTTAGATATATCTATCTCTAAAATGTTGTATATCAGTGCAGATAATATTGTAGATAGTTTGAGTGATATTGCTATAAATTTTAGTGCTTATGGTGGAAAGTTATTAATAATTGATGAGATACATAAAGCTAGTGATTTTGCTAAAGAGTTAAAAACTATCTATGATTTTGTAGATATAAAAGTGATATTTAGTGGAAGTAGTGCTTTGGAGATAGAAAATAGTAAAGTTGATTTAAGTAGAAGAGCCTTGTTTTATCCTCTTCATTCATTATCTTTTAGAGAGTTTCTATCTATGAAATTTGATACAGAGTTTCCTACTTTTACTTTAAATGAGATTTTAGAAAATCATATAGATATAGCACATAACTTAAAAAAAGATTTTAAACCACTTGAATATTTTCAATACTATAAAACGTATGGTTCCTATCCATTTTTTACTGAGGGTGAGATGGGATATGACTTACGACTCAATGAGATTATAAATATTATATTAGATAGTGAAGTAGCAACTATCTACAATGTAGAAAGTAGTAAGATAAATACAATTAGAAAACTTTTACATCTTTTATGTGCTTCCAATCCCTTTGAATTAAATATACAAAATATATCTACAAGTGCTGGTATAAGTAGAAATACTCTCTATTCCTATCTTTACTATTTACAAAAAGCAAATTTACTACAAATAGTAGGTGGAAACTTTAAAAATAAAAAACTTCTTAATAAACCAGATAAAATTTATCTTGAAAATATAAATCTCTATAATATTTTATGCGATAACCAAAATACAGGGAGTTTAAGAGAGAGCTTTTTTGTATCTCAATTAAAACTTACTCATAGTATAAAATATAGTAATATTGGTGATTTTAGTGTAAATGACAGATATATATTTGAGATAGGTGGGAAAAATAAAAGTTTTAAACAGATAAACGATATAGAAAATAGTTTTATAGTCGCTGATGATATGGAGATAGGTTTTGGGAATAAAATACCCTTGTGGTTATTTGGATTTTTATATTAAGGCTATTTAAAGCCTTAAATAATTACTTAACTTTTCCTAAAAACTCACAATCAATAGTATTTACTTTTACTAAATCATCTATAAGTACGTGGTAAGGAACTTGAACAACTGCACCAGTTTCTAAAGTTGCTGGTTTTTTAGAACCACTTGAAGTATCGCCCTTGAAGTTTGGAGGAGTATCAGTTACCACTAATTCCATAAATTCTGGTGCTTGAACAGAGATAGCTTTATTTTTAAAGAAGATAATCTCAACATTAATTCCATCTTTGAACCATTTTGAAGCTTCATCACATTGCGCATATTCAAGACCGATTTGGTCGTAAGTTTCATTATCCATAAATTGGTACATTTCACCATCATCATAAAGATACTGCATAGTTTTATAGTCAATAGTAGGAATCTCAAATTTATCCCCAGCGTGAACAGTTTTTTCAACAACTTTACCATTTAAAAAACTTTTCATCTTCATACGTACAAATGCTGCACCTTTCCCTGGTTTAACATGTTGAAATTCAACAATTTTATATGGTACTTCACCTACTATTAAACGTACACCCTTTTTGATGTCACTCATTCCAACATTTGCCATTAATACACCTTAATTAAATTATATTGGGATATATTACTATAAAGCTACTTAAATGATATAATTCATTAAAAAATAAGGAGAAGAGCTTATGCGTTACCTACAACTAGACTTCATCCGTGGTATAGCAATTATTTTAATGATTATTTTCCATATAAGTTTTGATTTGAATAATTTTCATTTTATCGAGATAGATATTTATAATAGAGAGGGCTTAGAATGGTTCTATTTTCGTATGGTAATTTTAACTCTTTTTATGGGAAGTGTAGGGGTGTCTTTAGCACTTGTGAATGAAAATGGGATAGACTATAAAAAAGTGATAAAACGATTTGCCATTTTAATAGGTGCTTCTATCGTAATAACCATAGCTAGTTTTATAACATTTCCAAACAGTTGGATATATTTTGGTGTTTTACATTTTGTAGCATTTGCATCTCTTTTAGCTCTTGTATTTATAAAATTTGAATGGGTAGCCTTAGTCCTTGGTATCACTATCATTGTACTTTTTAATCTTAATATGATAAATATGAGTAGTGTATATGAACTTTTCCAACCACTTTTAAATCTTCCAAAATATACAGAAGATTTAGTATCTTTCACTCCTTGGTTCGGTGTTGTTTTAGTGGGGATTTTTATTGGAAAAAAAAGATTATTTCTCTTTCCTTTGAAAACAAATTTATTCACTCAAAGAGTATCATTTTTAGGAAAACACTCTTTAGCAATATATTTACTACATCAACCTCTCTTTTTTGGAGTGATTGCTGGAGCTGATTTTTTATTTCATTAAAGTAAAATTTAGTTAAAATTCAACTTATGAATAATAATGAATATAAAAAATCAATCGAACAACTAAACCTTTATGCAAAACACTACTATGTCCTTGATGACCCTATAACAACTGATGAAGTTTACGATAAACTTTATCACGAAGTTCTAATATATGAAGAAGAAAATCCTCAAAATATACTTCCAAACTCTCCAACACAAAGAGTTGGAGATGTTATCTCTAAAGGATTTACAAAAGCTGACCATCTCTCTCGTATGTGGAGCTTAGAGGATGTTTTTGATAGTGAGGGTTTAGAAAAGTGGCTTAAAAAAACTTATAAACTTGATGAAAATATCTCTTTTTATTGTGAACCAAAATTTGATGGAGCAAGTCTTAATCTTATCTATGAAGATGGTATTTTAATTCAAGGTATAACTCGTGGAGATGGAACAACAGGGGAGCTAATAACACCCAATGTTAAAACTATCAAATCTATTCCATTAACCATAGAGTATAAAGAGCGTATAGAGATACGTGGCGAAGTTGTAATCTTTAAAGATGAGTTTGAGAAGATAAATAAGATACGTATCCAAAAAGAGAAAGAGGTATTTTCAAATCCTAGAAATGCAGCTTCTGGAAGTTTAAGACAACTCGACCCAGCTGAAACTGCTTGGAGAAATTTAGTTTTTTTACCCTATGGTGTAGGAGAAAATAGTTTAGATAATAAACGATTGAGTGATAAGATGAATTTTATATATTCATTAGGTTTTAGACAACCACCCGAAAGAGCTATCTGTAAAGATTTTTCTCAAATAGAATCTATCTATAAACAGATGCTTCACGATAGAGATAGCTACGATATGATGCTTGATGGTATGGTTATAAAAGTGAATGAGATAAGCGCTCAAATAGATATGGGATATACAGTCAAAGTCCCTAGATTTTCAGTTGCTTATAAATTTCCAGCAGTTGAGAAGATTACAACTGTAAAAGAGATAGTTTTACAAGTTGGACGTACTGGTGCTGTAACACCTGTTGCTATTGTAGAGCCTACAGATATAGATGGCGTTAGAGTTGAACGAGCAACTCTTCATAATTTTGATGAGATAGATAGAAAAGATATACGTATTAATGATAAGGTTATTATTTTAAGAAGTGGCGATGTTATCCCTAAAATAATAAAAGTATTAACTCACGAACGTAACGGTAAAGAGATAGAGGTAATACGACCGAAGAACTGTCCTATATGTGATAGTGAGCTTTTAGATGAGGGTGTACTTTTAAAGTGTCAAAATCTTTCTTGTTCGGCGAGAGTAGTAAATTCTATTAAATACTTTTCAAGTAAAAGTTGTATGAATATAGATGGTATGGGTATAAAGGTTTCAGAACAGTTAGTAGAAGAAAAAGTTATTTTAAATATTTTAGATATTTATACTTTAAATTATCAAAAATTAGAAAAATTAGAAGGGTTTAAAGAACGAAAAATAAATAATTTATTATACAGTATCGAAAATACAAAAGGAATAGAATGTTGGCGCTTCTTAAAATCATTAGGTATTGAACATATTGGAGAAGTTGCTTGTAAGAATATTTGTAATACCTTTGGTATAAAAAAATTAATTCTTCCTCATAAAAGTTTATTTGGCATTAATGACTTTGGTGTAGAAATGGTTAATTCTTATGAAAACTTTATGACATTAAACCAAGAATATATTAAGTTATTAATTAAAGTTATTCAACCTAAGTTAGAAAATTGTAGAGATGAGGTAGATTATTTTAAAATTTTTAAAATATTATTTAAAGTAGAAAACTTAGGAGATACTTCTTTAGAAAAAATATATAATTATTTAGGTTTTAATAATATTAGATTAATTAATGATTTTGATAATATTTTAATTACGGATACAGCAATAGATTTATTTAATATACAGTTTACAGTAGCAAAAAAATTATATGAAGAGATAGTTTCTTTTCTTATAAAGTTACCAATAGGTAAAGAAACAAAAATATTAGAAGCTATTGATAATGGAGAAATTTTAATTATAAAATATTTTGGTGGAAGTCAGCCTAATACTTTTAGAAAAATAAAGCCGATAAAAATAGATGATTATATATTAAAAGCTACAGATTTAGGTGCAAAACATGACTATGATGTATCTTTTATCCTTGATAAGGTAGAAATATTTGAGTTTTTTGAAAATACTATTGGGGAATGGTATGACTATAATAAAATTATAGAAAAACCTATGGTTGAAGTAAAAATAAATAACTTAGAAAATGCTTCAATAGAAATACTTATAAATAGTATTATTCATTTTACTGATAGACACTGTATGGCAATTAGTGGTTTAGGAAAAGAAAGTATCAAATTATTATATGAAAGTAACTTACTTATTGATATTGCAAGTATATATAAATTAGAATTAAAAGATATATCAAATATTAAGGGCTTTGAAGGGAAAAGAGGTATTTCTATAATAAATTCTATTGAAAAAAGTAAAAATATTGATTGTTGGCGTTTTATTAATGGGTTAGGTATACCAAGTTTTGGAGAAATTCATAGTAAGATTTTATGCAAAAATTTTGGAATAGATTTTATAAATAAAAATTATACGGATATTCAGGCAGTTTCTGGATTAGATGAATATAGTGCAAATAATTTTGATAAATACATGACAGAGAATAAAAAATACATATTGAAACTTATGGAAACAATACAATTAAAAGTTCCAAAAAATCAAAAAATCAAAGCAAATCCTTTCAAAGGAAAAATCGTAGTTTTAACAGGAACGATGAGAGAATCTCGTGGAACTATAAAAGAGCATTTGGAAAATCTTGGTGCTAAAGTTTCTGGAAGTGTTAGTAAGAAGACCGATTTTTTAATTTATGGGGAAGATGCTGGGAGTAAGTATGATAAGGCTGTTAAGTTGGGGGTTGAGTGTTTACTTGAAGAGAGTATAGTTTTTTAAAAAAGGAGAGATGATGCAAACTATAAAATTAGAGATTGAAGATGCCAAAATAGATATAGTTTTAAATATTATTAAGAACTTGAAAGAAGATGTTATTAATAAATATGAGATAGTCAATAATAATATTGAGATGAGAGATTTTTCAAAAATATCTAAAAACTCTTTTGAAGCAGTTTGGGATAACGAAGAAGATAGTGAATATGACAAATTTCTGTAAATATGATGTTGTTGTCGTCAAATTCCCTTTTGCAAGTAGTCTGAAATATAAAGCAAGACCAGCGATTGTAATATCCTCATCAATATATAATCGAGATGAAAGAGGAACAGCACTTATCTTAGCTATTTCTAGTCAGATAGGAAGTAAATTAAATTTTGAAATAAAAGTAAAAGATTGGAAAGATGCAGGGCTATTAAAAGAATCTATTTTTAAATCAGCTATTGCAACAATTGAACAAGAAAGCATTATTAAAAAATTAGGGATTCTTAGTCAAAGTGATAGAGATAATTTAGATAGATTATTAGAAACTATCTGTTAAAAATAAAATCTCACCTCCTGCAATATATAAAGTTTACAAGGAAAATAAAAATGCCAGAAATAAGTAGATTCCTCGGAATAAAAATATTTATGTACTTCAATGAACATAATCCACCTCATTTTCATATTGAATATAATGAACATAAAGCATCTATCAATATTAAAACATTTGGTGTAATGGAGGGAAGAGTTCCTTCTAAGGTTTTGGGTTTAGTTGTTGAATGGGCAGAAGACCATCAAGAAGAGTTACTTTCAAATTGGGACACTATCAAAGAAAGTGGTGAGTATTTGAAAGTTAAACCATTAGTTTAAAAATATGCTGACTATTATTGAAGCAATTTATCAAGAGAACTATAAAATACTATTAAAGTTTAACGATAAAAAAAGTGGTATTATAGATTTAAAATATTTTATATTTAATACAAAACTAAAGCCTTTTCATAAACTAAAACTGATAGAAAATTTTAAAGATTTTCAACTAGATTATACTTTGAAATGGGGAGAAGATTTAGATTTAGCACCTGAATATCTTTATTTTAAAACTTTTGAGAATGATGAGAAATTGCAAGTTAAGTTTAGAGAATGGGGATATAAATAAAGATGAAATACATAGCATATTACAATATCTTTGCCAAAAAAATCTATAATATGCTTGATTTGAAAGTTATATCTTATGAATATTGGGAAGAGTACTTAAAATATGGCTTTTCCCCTTTTTATACAAAAAGTTTTTTTTGATTTTCTTCCATCATAAAGTGACAATCTTGACTAGAATATGGGCAGATTTTTGCTATGTTCATCTCAAATAGTTTTTCTTCTATCCCTTGAAGTTTTCTCTCATAGTGTCTCATTGCTGCACGAAAAGCAGTTAGAACCATATTTGCACTATCTTGATGTTCTGTTGATATTTTTTTGACTTGTTCACCTTCTGGTTTAGAAGTATCAACTTCAGGTGATGGTATATTTCTATATGATTCTTGTACATTCTTTTCTAATTGTGAAACAGTTTGGAGAATATTATCAATAGTATCCCCTTTAATCATCTCACTCAAGAGTGAACCAAGTGTAGTTGCATCTTCTGTTCCATTTGTATTAAACATTACATCTGTAATAGTATTTTCATCTCTTTTTATATACATAATTACATAAAGTTTACTAGATTGTTCAACACCAATTCCAATACCATTAGCATCTTCCATTTTACCGTAGTTTTCAGGCATTAACATGTGTTTACCAATTTCAGCTTCTAAATTCTGATCAATATTTTTTTTCATAAGTTCCTCTAGTTTTGAAGTTGATTAAAAAAGTTAAAATCTATATCTAAAATTATATTCCGTGCTTAACACGGAATATAGTTAAGATGTAATTCTAGCAGTAATTCTAAACGCTAAACGAGTTTTATCTTGTTTTAGCTTTTTGTATAGTTTAAATTTAGCTTTTTCTAAATCTTCATCACTATAAGAAAACTCTTTTTTAAGTTCATCTTCATTCGTATTTGCATAATCCATAGCAAAAAGTTTTAACTCTTTTTTTGTAAGTTTAGATTTTAAATGAGCATATAATACTTTATCTTCAACTATTAAATTATCAAAATCTAATACACAAAACTCACTAATAGCTATTCTAAAACTATTATTTCTATGATACTGTCTCCATACTGTACTTTCTAACATATATTTCCTTTATATTTTTTCTAATATTTGAGTCAAATCTTTAGTTTCAATAACTATATTTGCCTCACGTTTGAGTATATCTCTTGCACAAAATGCAACTCTTGTTCCTGCGTGTGCAAACATACTTAAATCATTTGCTCCATCACCACACACTAAAGTTTCCTCTTCACTCACACCAAGTATATTTTGTAAACGAACTAACATATCCCCTTTAGAGTGTGAAAACATCATATCTCCACCTACAAGACCTGTTAATTTACCATCTTTTTCGTGTAAAACATTTGAAAAATCAGCATCATAACCCAAAATATCTTTTGCATGACCAGTAGCAGTTCTAAAACCACCACTAAAACATACTACTTTTATACCACGACTTTTAAGCTCAGCGATAGTCTCAACAGCCCCTGGCATATAGGGAAGATTTTGGCTAATCTTTTCAACAACAGAAAAATCAAGACCTTTTAAAAGACCCACTCTTTGTTGTAAAGACTCAAAAAAATCAAGTCTCCCACTCATAGCCTCTTCAGTAATAAGAGCAACCTCTTTACCAATCCCTAGTTCATCGGCGAAAAAATCGATAGTTTCACCATCCATTAATGTCGAATCAAAATCAAAAACA
Source organism: uncultured Sulfurimonas sp. (assembly GCA_964642985.1). GTDB lineage: Bacteria > Campylobacterota > Campylobacteria > Campylobacterales > Sulfurimonadaceae > Sulfurimonas. The sequence goes on along the minus strand of CAZXSD010000005.1, from coordinate 18,690 downwards.
GCAAGTTTTAGCATATATTTTTTCTCTCTTTGTTATAATGTTGTAATTATAGCGAATTAGGATTTTTTTTGTTCAACACACTACTAGATAAATTAAAAAACGATACTTACATTACACTTGAAACTACACCAGGGCATTCTGCTCAATTTTCTCCTACTATTGATAAGATAGAAAAATTAGGATTACAAGATTTAGTAGATGGATTTTCTACGACAGATAATCCTCTTGCTAAACTAAAATACAACTCTCTTTTTGCAGCAAAACTTCTTCAAGATAGATTTAATAAGCCTGTTATAGCTACTATGAGTATGAGAGATAGAAATAAGATAGCGTTACAGTCTGATTTACTTGGTGCTAATGAGTTTGATATTCGAGCTATTTTAGCACTTACGGGTGACCCTGCTACAATAAGTGACCAACCTCATGCTAAAGGTGTTTTTGAAGCAGATAGCTCTCTTTTACTGGATATTATCTCTGCATTTAACTCTGGTATGAACTATGCAGGAAAACCTTTGCAAATACGACCAAATACTATATATCCTTTTGCTGTTGTAAACTCTTTTGCAAAGAATCCTAAAACTCTTCAAAAGAAGATGCAAAAAAAGATTAAACATGGTGCTTTAGGGATTATTACTCAACCTGTTTATGATTTAGAAAATGCGAAACAACTTTTAGAGTTAAAAGAAAATGCAAATAAAGAGTGTTGCAGTGAAAGTAAAAAAGCTGAACTTATCATAGGATTTTTTCCTATCACAAAACTTCGTACTGCTCAATTTTTATCAGCGCATGTTCCTGGGATAAATGTTCCTGATTATTGGATAGATGCACTTAGAGTCGCAAATGCTAATGGTGGTGCAGAGGAAGAGTATAAAGTTGGATTTGAATTAAGTAAAAATCTTTTTGATGAGATTAAAGAGTATCATCCAAAAATACACCTTATGACTGCTAATCAGTTTGATATTGCTAAAGATATATTAGTTTAGTTCAATATTTTATGAAACAATATTTTACTTTACTTAACAGCGAACCCATATTAAAAAAGCTTTCTATAATTCAACTTATCTCCTATTTTGGAGCTTGGTTTAGTAATGTAGCTATCTATACTCTGTTATTAGATATGGACGTATCCCATGAAGTTATCGCCTTTACAGCGATGCTTCACTTCTTTGCTGGAGTTGTTCAAGCTCCTTTTTCAGGTTCTATTATAGATAGTATTAGACCTAAAATATTGATGCTTACTCTTATCTCTATTGAAATATTAGCAACAGTTTTCTTAGTGCTGGTAAATAATCTTAATGATTTATGGCTTTTATATACACTTATTTTTATTAAAATGGCAGCTGCATCTTTTTATTTTACAACAGAGATGTCACTTCTTCCAAAAATATTAGATAGAAGTAAATTACAATATGCAAACGAACTACACTCTATTATATGGTCATTTTCTTATACATCAGGAATGGCTTTAAGTGGATTTGTTGTTTATTATTTAGGTGTAAAAATTGCTTTTCTTTTAGATGCTGGAATGTTTATTATAGCTTTTATTCTTCTATGGCGTGTAGAGATACAAGTTGAGATTATTAAAAGTACAGAAAATTTGCTAGAGATGATGAAAGATACTTTTTCCTATCTTAAAAGAACACCACAAGCGATACATTTAATGCTTATTCATGCTTTTTTAGGTTTAACAGCCTTTGATGCCTTAGTTGCTTTAATGGTAGATCAATACTATGCCTCTATTATCGCAACATCTTTAGCTTTAGGTTTAATCAACTCTGCACGAGCAATAGGTTTGATTATAGGACCTCTTATTATAGGAGATTGGATAAATAATAAACGTTTAATTTATATATTTATCGGTCAAACTTTAAGTGTTTGGTTGTGGGCAGTATTTATGGAAAACTTCTATCTTTCACTATTTGCTAGTGTGATAGTCGGTTTATTTACAACTACACTTTGGTCATATACCTATACACTTTTACAAAATAATATAGAGGAAAAATATTATGGTCGTATTGTTGCTTATAACGATATGTTATTTTTAAGTTCGGCTACATTTACATCATTTATGGTAGGATTTTTAGCTATGAATGATTATTCCTTAGAGTATATTACCGTTCTGTTAGGCGCTGGTTTTATCGTTGGAGCTCTCTATTTTAGATGGATTTTAAAAACACAAAATCTTAGTGAAGTAGAGTAAAAAATGTGGGAAAACTATCAACTAGAAATATTATACAAAGATGAATATTTAGTAGCTATAAATAAACCAAGTGGATTATTAGTCCATAAATCTATGATAGACAAACACGAAATATATTTTGCTATGAAGATACTTCGAGACCAGATAGGGCAGAGGGTATATCCTATTCATCGACTTGATAAACCTACATCAGGTGTATTACTCTTTGCTTTAGATTCTCAAAGTGCAAGTCTAATGTCAGAACAGTTTAGAGAACATACGATACAAAAAACTTATATAGCAGTTGTTCGTGGTTATATTGATGAAAAAGGTATTATAGATTATGCTTTGAGTGTTAAGCGAGATAAGATTGCAGATAAAGATTCTAAAGCTATGAAAGAGGCACAAGATGCAGTGACTGAGTTTAAAAGATTAGATACTATTGAGATAGATTTTGCAGTAGGTAAATATGCAAAAAGTCGCTATTCCTTAGTGGAACTCAAACCAAAAACAGGACGTAAACATCAGCTTCGCCGTCATCTGAAACATCTTTCCCATCATATTTTAGGTGATACAAAATATGGAAGAGGAGAGCATAATAAGATGATTAGAAAAGAGTTTGATTGCCAACGTTTATTATTACATGCAACAGAATTAGAGTTTATTCATCCCTACACAAGCGAAAAAATATTACTTAATGCCGGGTGTGATGAGATATTTAAAACTTTTTTTCCAACTCTTCGTTATAGATAACAGCAGTTTGTGCAAGTAAATCATGCAGACCTCGTTTATCCTTCCTAAATGCAACCATAATAAAACCGATTAAAAATAGAAGTGTTGAAACGATATAACCAAAAGAGCGAGTAATCGCTTGTTTGTTATCTATATCTTTAAATGTTTTAGCATCTACTATTTTAATATGAACTAATCTTTTTCCCGGTGTAGCACCTTTAAATCTTTTCCAAAATAACATAGTTATAATAAGTACAGATACCTCAAAAAGAAGTTCCCATTTGAGTGAAGTTACTGGTTGATTGTTGAGAGCATTAGTGTTGCCACTCATAGCCATCTGCATATTTTGTTGATATTGAGAGAAGTCAAACCAGTTGCCATCACTTAAAAAGTAGATGACAATAGCGATTGGAAGAGCGAGAAAAAGAGTGTCTAAAAAAGAAGCGATAAAACGAACAAAAAATCCAGCATATCTTATATCTTCTTTCATTTTAGACCTTATACGTGATAGTTTGGAGCTTCTTGTGTAATGATAACATCGTGAACATGAGACTCTTTAAGACCTGCACTTGTAATCTCTACAAATTCAGCTTTATCCCAAAACATCTCAATATTTTCACTACCACAATAACCCATCGATGAACGTAACCCACCCATCATTTGATGAACAATTCCAGCGATAGAACCTCTAAAAGGTACACGACCCTCTATTCCTTCTGGAACAAGTTTATCAGCAGCAGTTCCCTCTTGGAAATATCTATCTGTTGAACCTTTTTGCATCGCACCGATAGAACCCATACCACGGTATGATTTGTATTGACGACCTTGGAACATTATAGTATCCCCTGGAGATTCTTCGGTACCAGCAAGAAGTGAACCAGCCATAACACAAGATGCACCAACAGCAAGAGCTTTAGCAATATCTCCAGAATATTTGATACCACCATCAGCGATAATAGGAACACCGTGTTTACGACTAGCTTCTGCACATTCATCAATAGCAGAAATCTGAGGAACACCAACACCTGCTACGATACGAGTAGTACAGATTGAGCCTGGTCCGATACCAACTTTGATACCATCTGCACCCGCTTCAACAAGAGCTTCAACAGCCTCTTTTGTAGCAACATTTCCAGCGATAACATCAACTTCCATCGTTTCTTTGATCTTTTTAACAGTGTCTAAAATACCTTTAGAGTGACCGTGAGCAGAATCAAGAACTAAAACATCAGCACCAGCATCAACAAGAGCTTTAGCACGGTCAATTTGACCAACACCGATAGCTGCACCAACAACAAGACGACCAAATGCATCTTTATTTGATGTAGGATATTCTATACGTTTTCTAATGTCTTTGATAGTTACAAGACCTTTTAAGAAACCATCTTCATCAATAATAGGAAGTTTTTCAATCTTGTTTTTATGCATAATTTCACCAGCTTCATCAAGGCTAATGCCTTTTGTTGCAGTAATTAATGGCATAGGAGTCATAGCTTCATTTGCTAGTTTTCTCATATCTTTTTCAAAACGCATATCACGATTTGTAAGAATACCTAAAAGTTTATTGTGACCATCAACAACAGGAACACCTGAAATTTTATATTCACTCATCAGTTTTTCAGCATCAGCTAAAGTAGCATCTGGATGAACAAATATAGGGTCAATGATAATGCCACTTTCAGATTTCTTTACTTTAGAAATTTGTTTACATTGTGTTTCTATATCCATATTTTTATGGATAATACCGATACCACCTAATCTAGCCATAGCGATAGCAGCTCTATATTCAGTTACTGTGTCCATAGCAGCAGATACCATAGGAATTTTTAAAGAAATATTACGTGTTAATTTAGTTTCTAATGAAACCTCTTTTGGTAGGACTTCAGAATATTGTGGTACTAAAAGTACATCTTCAAATGTTAGTGCGCGTTTACGAATTCTCATGGGTAACCTTTGTATAGTGATAATAGATATTAAAAAATTTGGGGATTATATCCTCTTACTTGTTAAAAAGAGGTAAAAATATTTTAAATAAGATATAATACTTACTATAAAATTTATGATTGGAAAGGGAATGTAATGTTGAAAATATTATTATTAGTGACTTTAAGTGTACTTTTAATGGCTGAGGACTCGGAAGAGACCTGTTATACGGTACAGTTGGTGAGTGAAAGAGATACGGTTGAAAATAGAGAGCATTTAGAAAGTAAACAATATGCTGATGGTTGTAAGATTATGAAAATTGGTAGTAATCAAACAGTAAGATGTGGGTGTTACGATAAGATGAGTGATGCAAAAGATAAATTAACATCTTTATATGATGAATATGTAAATGCGTATATTACAAATACATATAAATATCGTTTTAAAGATAATAAACCTCAAAATGAGCAAAAAACTCGTTCTCAATCAGAAGAGACAACAACACAGTGTTATTCAGTGGAAATACTTAATAAAGAAAAAACACAAGAGAACTTAGATGCTATTACAAAGAAAAGTTTTCCAAAAAACTGTGTAAATATTGAACTTGAAAATCAGTTCTCAGTGAGATGTGGATGTTTTAATAATAAGGATTCTGTTTTAACTGAGTATCTTAAATTAAAACAAAAATATCCAAATACAATAATAAAAATATCTGAGAAAAAGCAATTTGAAACTGATTTGAGTTTAAAACAAGAGGCAAGTTCTCAAAATACTACTAATTCTACAGACCATATTAATAAAATTGCTGAATTAGAAGCTATGATAGAAGAGTTACAAAATACTATTCAACAGCAAGAACTATTTATTGAGAATATGAGTAATGTGAAAGAGGAGATACCTAAAGAGGAAATATCCAAAGAAGAGATACCCAAAGAAGAAAAAACAGTAAAAATACCTCAAGAAAAAGAGAGTATAGAAAAAAATATCGAAGAAGATGAGATAGTTATTAATGATGAAGAGCGAGAGGTAGTCGAACAAAATAAAGAAGAAGATGCAATTATGATTGCAGATAAAGAAAGCATAATTGAAAATGATGATATTAATATAGAAGATGAAGAGATTGTAATTGAAGAAGATGAAGAGATTATGATTGAAGATGAAGAACAAGATGTAAAAGTAGAAAAACCTATTACAAATAACTCAAAAAATAGTTATTTTATAGGGACTACAATTGGTCTTGCTTTAAATCAAGAGATGGATGAATCAGGTTTTAATTCAGGAATAGAACTTGGATATATCTATAATAAAAATTTATTTGCTACACTTAATTATCAATATACAAAGCTTTTAGATGCTAATTTTCATAACTTTCTTAGTTCTGTAAATTATAAGTTAGATGAAATATTTTTTGTATCTCCTTATGCAGGTCTTGTTTTAGGTTTTGGAAATCAAACTTCAGATAGTTCATTTCTTTTAGGTGCTCAACTTGGTTTTGAAAAGAGTTTAAGTGAAGATATTGATTTATATACTTTTTATCGTTATATGAGTGTAGATTACGAGTTGAAAAGAGATGTCTCGCATAAGGGCGAACATAACATAAACATCGGTTTAAAATATAATTTTTAAGCTAAATAATTTTTTGATATAATAACAATACTATAAAAACAGGATATTTTTTTGCAATACACAAATGAAGAATTAACACAGAAAATAGATGCTTTAAAAGCAAAATTAAGCGTAACAGTTGTTGCTCACTTTTACCAAAGAGATGAGGTTTTTGAAGTAGGCGATATTACAGGTGACTCATTAGAGTTAGCAACAAGAACACGTGATGATGATGCAGAGTTTGTTCTCTTTTGTGGTGTTGGTTTTATGGGTCAAAGTGTAAAAGTTTTAAGCCCAAATAAACGTGTAGTTATGCCAAAAATAGCTTGTTGTGCAATGGCTAGTATGATAGATGGTTTAGGATTTGATAATGCTGTTAAAGCTTTAAATGAGAGTGGCATAGTAAGTGAAAATATTTTACCTATTACCTATATAAATTCTGATGTAGATGTTAAAGCAAAAGTTGGAGAGATGGGAGGGCTTGTTTGTACAAGTTCAAATGCTAAAATAATCATTACTAATGCACTTAAAGAGGGTAAAAAAATTCTTTTTGTTCCAGATAGATGTTTAGGGCAAAATATTGCAAATGATATGGGGCTTAGTTCTTGTGTTATCGGTGATGGAAGTGATTTAACTCAGTCAGATATTATCTGTTTTGATGGTTTTTGTTCGGTGCATCAACTTTTTAGTGTTGATGATATAAATTTTTATAGAAAGAAATTCCCAAATATTATAATAGCTGTTCACCCAGAGTGTGACCCTGCTATCTGTAAAGCAAGTGATTTTGTAGGTTCTACTTCTCAACTTATTAAATATATCAAAGGTTTACCCCCAGAGCAAAAAGTAGCAGTTGGTACAGAGTTTAATATGGTTAATAGACTTCGTCCTAATAATACTTATGTTCTTTCTTCCACAAAACCAGAGTGTCCTACTATGAATGAAACAACTCTGCAAGATGTTTATGAAACGTTAAAAGCGATAGATGACGGCGAACCTATAAATGAGATTTTCGTAGATGAAAAAACTCAAAAATGGGCAAAAATAGCATTAGAAAGAATGTTAGCATTATGATAGAAGAGTTTGTAAAAGCTACATTAGCTGAAGATGTTGGTCGTGGAGATTTATATGCTTTAGTGGAAGAGAGAGTGGACGCTAAAGCAGACATTATCGCAAAAAGTGATGGTGTTTTAGCTGGAGAAAAATATGTCAATGTACTTTCATCTTTAGAAAACTTCGAGATTATTTGGGGTAAAAAAGATGGAGAAAGATTTGTAAAGGGCGATATTTTAGCAATTATAAAAGGGGATTCTCATACTCTTTTAAGAATAGAACGTACACTTTTAAATATATTACATCACGCTAGTTCTATCGCTACATTAACTAAAAAATATGTAGATATTATAGAGCCTTATAATGTAAAACTTTTAGACACAAGAAAAACACGTCCAATGTTAAGAGTATTTGAAAAATACGCAACAAGAACAGGTGGCGCAGTAAACCATAGAATGGGTTTAGATGATTCGCTTATGATAAAAGATACACACTTAAAAACTATTGAAAATTTAACAGAGTATATAGTAAAAGCAAGAAAACAAATTCCATTTACTGCAAAGATAGAGATAGAAGCTGAAACTTTTGAGATAGCTAAAGAGGCGATGAGTGCTAAATGTGATATTGTTATGTGTGATAATATGACACCATCTCAGATAGTAGAGATAGTTACTTTTAGAGATGAAAATTATCCTCATATACTTTTGGAAGCTAGTGGGAATATTTCACTTGATACTATTGAAAGTTATGCTAAAAGTGGTGTTGATGCTATTAGTAGTGGGGCTTTGATTCATCAGGCTAATTGGATCGATTTGTCTATGAAGATGGGTTAGAGAGAAGGAATATAATTATGATTGAACAATTTGAAATAATAGGTTTATTTAAAGATAGAAATATCAAAATAGATTTTACAGAGAATGAAGACATAAAAATACTTATTGGTGAAAATGGTACAGGAAAAACTCATATTTTAAATATTCTGTATTATATTTTAAGTGGAAAGTTGAATAAGCTAGTGTCTCTTGAATTTGAAGAAATTATTTTAAAAATAAAAGATACAGACATTATTAAAATTACTAACAAAGAGATAATTGCATATTACGGAAGAGAAAAAGATGATAATTGTGGCTGTAAATTAAAAAAATATTTAAGCAGAAGTCAATATCTTGAAATGAAGATGTTAATAAGTAAAGGTTTTACTTCTACTGAAATTATTAATTCTAAGATGTTCAGATTTTTAAAATTTGAGTTATCAAAAAATAGACTTCACAGTATGGTTAACGAAGCGATAGTAAAGTTTCAAAGAGAAGAAAATAGATATGACGAGCAATTCATAGATGAAGTAAATAAAAAGATTAAAATGATACTTAAAAATGTAGATGATTTTTCAAAGAATTATTCTTTTATTTATTTACCAACTTATAGAAGAGTTGAAGAAGATTTAGAAACATTAGGATTAAATGATATTATTGATGAGGTTGAAAGAAGTCATCAAGATAGTTTTATTCAGTTTGGAATGGAAGATACGAAAAGGTATATTAAATTATTAACTGAGGATATAAAAAAATTATCATTAGAAGGCTTTAGTAGAATGAGTGGAGATATTATTAATAATTTAATAGATAATGATAGTAATAATATTACTTTTGAAGATAAAAAAATTATTAAAAACATTGATACTTTAAATATTATTCTTAATAGAAGTAAAGATATTAGTTCCGAAAATAAAATAATAATTCTTCAAAAAGTGAAAGGTGAAGAAATTTTTAATGATAATAATAAACAACTATTATCATATCTGACAAAATTAATTAAAATATATAATAAACAAAAAGAAAAAGATGAATTAATAAAACAATTTACTAATATTTGTAATAAGTATTTAGTTGGAAAAAACTTTCACTATGATGAGAGTTTAGTTGAAGTATATATTGAAAATGAGCTAACTAAGAAACCTCTTAATATAGATACATTATCATCAGGGGAAAAACAATTAGTATCTATTTTTGCAAGAATCTATTTAGAGTGTAAAAAAGATTTTATTTTATTTATTGATGAGCCTGAAATTTCAATGTCAATGGAATGGCAAAAAATGCTATTAACAGATATTTTAGATTCAAAAAAGTGTAAACTTCTTTTTGCTACAACACATTCACCTTTTATTTTTAGTGATGAAAATCTTTTATTAGAGAATCATACAGTAGATATAGTTTTAGAAGCTACTACTCCTTATTTGAAAAATAATAATGAAGAATAGAAAAGAAGTTTTTAAAGAAGCACGTACTAAACCTCTTGTTGTATGGAATGATTTTATAAATATTTTTAAAAAACATAAACGAGAACAGAAAAATAATAATTTTATTTATTGTTTTTATGAAGGAAAGGATGATAGTAAATATTATAATAATAGAATAGAAACTATTCAAGAGTTGAGTGTATCTCATTTTGAATCCAAAGGAAAAGAGAACTTATTATCATTATATGAAATTATTCAAAAAAGAAAAAAAGTTTACTCTGAGGGGAAGTTGTCATTTTTTATTGATAAAGATTATGATGATATGATTAATCCTATTGAGTTTGAAAAATGGAAAAAAAAAGAAGATTTATATGTTACTTCTACATATTCAATAGAAAATTTTTATACAACATTAAATGTATTTCAAAAAATATTAAAAAGTGAATTTATTTTAGAGAGTAAAAATAGTTTAAAAGAGACAGATAACGAATTTGAAATATTAAGTAAATTATTTTCAGATAGACAATCTGAATTTCATCAGTTTATGTTAGATATAAATACTTGGATAGCAACTCAAAACTATTTTTTACGAGAAACAGATGAATATAGGAATATATCTTTTAGTGATTTATCCTTATTCAATAAAAATAATCCAATTATTAAATTGAGTTTAAATGAAGTCAGATTAAATCAAGGAAATATATTGATTTTTTTAGAGAATAAATATACTGAATCGTTTAAGATTTCTGATATAAATGTTCAATTTAAATTTGATGAGTTCAAAGAAATTTTATCTCAAAATAAACAGATGAATTTTAGAGGAAAATTTGAGGAAGAATTCTTAAATAAATTTTTACAAATATTAATTGAGGAATGTAATAAAAGTAAACTAGACTATATTGGAATTCATGCAAAAATCAAAACAAATTTAGTTCTCAATAATATGAATTTACTTTCAAGTTTGTCACAATACTCAGATATACCTTCATGTCTTAAATCTTTTCTTAAAAAATGATATTATTTTGATAAGTGAACTATAAATGGCAGACGACGCAGAAAAAACAGAAGAACCCACCGAGAAGAAGATAGAAGATGCCAGAAAGGAGGGTAATGTCCCGAAGTCGCAAGATACTTCGGGGGTTATTACTCTCTTTGTTGCAATTCTATCACTTTTAATGCTCTTTCCTTATATGGCAGAACATGTTATTACTCTCTTTAAATATTATTTTTCCTTACAGGGAACACCTTTAGATAATGCATTTTTGATTGATGTTGCTGTTGTAACGATGACAGAATTTTTATTGATTATTATGCCCATTGCTACTGTTGTGGCTATTACTGGTATTATTGCTGCTTTTGCACAGTTTGGATTTTTATTTACGACAAAAGCTATTATGCCAGATTTTAAAAAGATAGACCCTATTAAAGGGACTAAAAATCTTTTCTCTATGAAAAAATTGATAGAGGGTGTAAAAATAACCTTTAAATCACATGTAACTTTAGGGGTTGGATTTATATTCTTTTTCTTTTTTATTAAAGAACTTCCTACTGTTGCTTTATTTGGTTTAGGGGCTCAATTAGATTGGTTAATAGATAAGATGATAATTATCGCTTTTGTGATGCTTTTAATTATTTTTGTTTTTGCATTGATAGACCTTGTTATTGTCCGAAAACAATATTTTGATGGTTTAAAGATGTCAAAACAAGAGGTTAAAGATGAGATGAAAAATATAGAGGGTGATCCTCTTATTAAAGGTAAAATTCGTCAAATTCAGATGCAAGCTTCACGAAAAAGAATGATGGCAGAAGTTCCAAATGCAGATGTTATTATCACAAATCCTACTCATTATGCAGTAGCTATAAAATATGATGAAGAGAAATCTCATGCACCAATAGTTGTAGCCAAAGGTATGGATAATATAGCACAGCAGATAAAGAAAATAGCAAGAGAGGAAAATATACATATTGTACAAAATCCTCCATTAGCACGTAGCTTATATGATGAAGTTGAGATAGATAGACCTATTTCAGAAGAGCTATTTGGAGCTGTTGCAGAAGTATTGGCTTATGTATATAAGATGAATAAATAATAAAAAGAGTATAATTGTATATAATGAATGATATTTTTAAAAAGATAGATAATGCAAAGCATATAGAGATAGTCGTTGAAGAGGATTCACTCTTTGTAGCAAGTGCATTATATACATATATATTGACTTTACATAAAAAAGTTTCTTTAGTTTGTAAAAATAAAGAAATCAATCGTAAATACTCTTTTCTACCGTGGTTTGAAAAAATAAAAAAGAGTGATACCCCATCAGCAGATATAACTATTAACCTTACTCTTTCTGCTTTAAATCTCTTTGATTATTTTCAAATTCAAAATATTAAAATAAATAAAAAGATGGCAACAGCTTTGTATGGCGATATTTTAGATAAGTCAGATGGGTTTAAAAATAATAATATTAGTAAGACATTTTTTGATACAATTAGCCAATTAATTAAATATGGTGCAGATTATAAGTTGTGTCAATCATATATAATTGAATTTGTAACATTAGCTTTATTAAGATTAAAATCAAATATGTTACAAAATATGACTTTAGTAAATAGTGCTACGGTGGCTATTTTTTATATAGATGATGATATTTTAAAAGCAACAGGGGCAAAAATAGAAGATGCCAAAAAAATAATAAAAGAGGCATTTGGACTTCCTTATGTTGAAATGTCGGTACTTTTAAAGAGTGATGAAGAGAATGAAATTATTAAAATAGTAAACAAGGATATATAGTTTGAGCAGAAGAAAAAAATCTCCAATAGGTGTTATATTTATATTCGGTGTATTAGTCGCTGGTGCAGGGTTTGTGTATACTTCAGATATGTTTGAGAGAGATGCACCATTAGTTGAAGTTGAGAGTAATGGTTATTGGAACTTGAAAAAACCACTTAAAATTGATATTAGTGATGTAAGTGGATTAAAATCTTATAAAATTATTTTAAAAACTACAAGTGGCGAAACAGTTATAAATGAAGAAAAATTTATGATATTTCAAGACTCTGTACATTTAGAGATAAAACCACCAAGAAGTGTATATGCTTTAAAAGATAAAAAGATTAGTATTGTTGTTCAGGCAACAGATATGAGTAAATGGAATATCTTTAATGGGAATGTTGTCCAAAATGAGTATAAACTAAATATTGATAAACGTAGACCAAGATTAAATATTATCAACCATTCTTATAAAATATCTAAAGGTGGTTCTGCTGTTGTTATCTTTAAAGCTGAAGATGAAAATATAGATGAGATATATATTCAGTCAAATAGTGATAAACAGTTTAAAGTTCAAGAGTTTTATAAAGATGGGTATTATATCTCATTATTAGCATGGCCAGTTACAGATGAAAGTTTTAAAGCTACTGTTATTGCAAAAGATTTTGCTGGAAATATTGCTAAGTCTTATATACCATTGTATTTAAAAGAGAAGCATTATAAAGTTTCGCATTTAAAACTAAGTGATAGATTTTTAAAAGGAAAAATTGCTGATTTAGCTGAAGAATTTGTTGAGACACAAGGTGTTGAAGAGTCTTTAGAACAGTTTAAAATTATTAATGAAGATGTTCGAGCAAAAAATGAGAAATTAATTCATGAACTATCTTCAATAGTTCCAGACGAAAGAATAAGTGATTTTAAAATAAATAAAATGTATCCACTTAAAAATGCACAAGTTGTTGCAAGATTTGGAGACCATAGAAAATACTCTTATGATGGAGATGCTATTAGTGAATCGTATCATTTAGGTTTAGATTTAGCGAGTAATTCTATGGCAAAGATTAAACCCCAAAATGGTGGAGAAGTAGTATATGCTGATTATAATGGATTATATGGTCATATGCCTATGATTCATCATGGTTTAGGGCTTTATACTTTATATGGACACTGTTCTACTTTAAAAGTTAATAGTGGTGAAAATTTTAGTGCAAGAGGGACAATAGCAAATACAGGTAAAAGTGGTTATGCGATGGGAGATCATCTTCACTTTGGTGTTTTAGTTCAAGGGATAGAGGTTCGTCCGCAAGAGTGGATGGATAAAGATTGGATTAGAATGAATATTACCAATATTATTAAAGATGCTAAAAAAATTATAGATAGAAACTAAAAGTTTAAAGGATTTAAGATGTATCAAACTACTATAAAAAAAGCTGTTGAACTTGTTGGTATTGGACTTCATAAGGGATCAGCTGTTAAATTGAGACTAGAACCATTGCCATCTAATAGTGGAATTATCTTTTATCGTGATGATGTAGATGTTGCTATCGCTTTAAAACCAGAAAATGTTGTTGATACAAGAATGGCAACAGTTATAGGAAAAGATGGCTATGTAATCTCTACAATAGAGCATCTTCTTTCAGCAATATATGCCTATGGTATAGATAATCTTAAAATAATAGTAGATGCAGATGAAGTTCCTGTTATGGATGGAAGTAGTGCTAGTTTTTGTATGTTACTTGATGAAGCTGAAATTCAAGAGTTAGATATACCTAAAAAGATTATGCGTATTAAAAAAGAGATAGAGGTTTTAGAGGGGGAAAAGTATGTTAAATTATCTCCTTCTTCAGATCTTAAATATGATTTTACTATTAAATTCCCTCATCCAGTAATAAATAAACAGGAATATGTACTTAAATTTACAAAAGATAGCTATAAAAAAGAGATATCTCGTGCAAGAACATTTGGATTTTTACATGAGGTTCAATATCTTCGTTCTAAAGGATTAGCACTTGGTGGTTCACTAGAAAATGCTATCGTTTTAGATGATAAAAAAATCTTAAATCCAGAGGGTTTACGTTTTACAGATGAATTTGTAAGACATAAAATACTAGATGCTATTGGTGATATGTCTTTAATTGGTATGAATTTTATAGGAAACTATGAAGCATTAGCAGGCAGTCATGACTTAAATCATAAATTAACAGTAGAACTTTTAAAAGATCCAGAAAATTATGAGATAGTAGAATTAGTTGGTGAAAAAACAGTAGAGTTAGAAAAAGCTTATGCGTAAAAATGTAGATATTTTATTAATCGCGTTAAGTTCACCTATCTCTATAGGAATTTATGAAAATAATATTTTAATAGAGAGTGTTCAAAGTGAAAAAAAAAGTTCAGATATATTAGCTATCATTTTTAAAGAGCTTTTTGAAAAATATAATGTAGAAAAAATGTTTTATGCAAATGGTCCGGGAAGCTTTATGGCAATTAAAATCGCATATATTTTTTTAAACTCTTTAAGTATTTTAAAAAATATACCACTTTTTGCAACAGATGCCTTTAAATTTAATGAAAATAATCCAATAAAAGCGATTGGAAAGTTATATTTTGTTAAAGTCCACTCAGAAATAAAAACTCAAAAATTAGAAACAGTAGAAGCGGTTAAATATAGTTTACCCAATATACTTGATTATAATGAGTTTAGCACAAATACAGCCCCATTATATATGATAGGTGCGGTTGGATAGGATAATATTTGATAGTAAGTGTACCCGCAACTAGTGCAAACCTAGGACCAGGATTTGATTCTTTAGGTTTAGCAGTAGATCTACGTAATAAAGTTGAATTTCATCAATCTAAGTTTTTTAGTGTTAATATTAAAGGTGAGGGTGAAAATAACCCTAGACTAAAAGGTAACAACCTTTTTATCAGTATCTTTAATGAACACTATACACGTTTAACAAAAAAGAAACAAAATTTTAAGTTTACTTTTTATAATCAAATTCCAATGTCAAGAGGACTTGGTAGTTCGTCAGCTGTAATTGTGAGTGCTATTGCAAGCGCTCATGAAGCTGTAGGGATTAAAGTTTCAAAACGTCGTATCTTAAATCATGCACTTGTGTATGAACCACATCCTGATAATATTACACCTGCTGTAATGGGTGGATTTAATGCTGCAACGATTGAAAAAAATAAAGTATTTTCACAAAGGAAACATCTTCCAGATTATCTTAAAGCTATTGTAGTTATTCCAAATAAGCAGATGAGTACAGTTAAAGCAAGAACATTATTACCTAAATCATATTCTAAAGAAAATGCCACATATAATCTTTCACATACAGCAGTAACTGTTGCTGCATTTTTTAATGAAGATTGGGAGATGTTAAAACTTGCAACACAAGATAGATTTCATCAAAAGGCAAGAATGAAAACATTACCAGAACTTTTCAGTGTTCAAAAAGTAGCCTATGAGAGTGGTGCTTTAATGAGTACTCTTTCAGGAAGTGGATCAACATTTTTTTCTATGGTTTATGATGATGATGTGGCTATGATTGCAAATAGATTAAAACAAAAATTTCCAGATTTTGCAGTTAAAATCTTAAATTTTGATAATGATGGGTTAATTATAGAGCGTTAAGCTCTGTATTTAAAGTAAGTATTAGATATAATGGCTAAAAATTTGCATCTACCTATTAGAATGTGTGTTTCTTGTAGAGACAGACACACACAAAATAACTTATATAGACTTCAATGTATTGAAGGAAATGTAGAGATTTTTAATAAAAATGGTAGAAGTTTTTATTTATGTAAAGAATGTCTTTACCAAGAGAAAAAAGTTTTAAAAGCACTAATGCGGCAATGCAGAGGTGGAAATAAAGATAAATTTATGAATAGAATAAAGGAGATCATCACTGATGGCAGAAAAAGTTAGAGTACACGAAATTGCAAAAGAGCTAGGTATAGCTTCTAAAGAAGTTCTAAAAAAAGCAACCGAAATGGGTCTTGAAGTAAAATCAGCACAAAGTGTAGTTACAATGGAACAAGCTGAAGGTTTAGCAAAATTTATAATGAATGGTGAACAAAATAGTTCTTCAGAAAAAGAAAAGTCGGATAAACCAACAGTAACAAAAGTTGTTAATAAAACTCCTAAAGATGAAGAAGTTAAGGTTATTTCTACAGCTGAAGAGACTAAAGTTGAAAATATAGAGGAAACTAAGGTTGAAAAAATAGAGGAGGAGAAGAAACCCGGAATAAAAAGGGTTACTAAATCTACTTTGAAAATAGTTACAGCGTCAGCTCCAAAAATTAAAAGATCTGGTCTTAAAATTGTTAAGAAAAAGAAACCAAAAATAGAAGAAAATTATAATCTTCCTCAAAAACAGGCTTCAGTATCATCTTATGGTAAGATGAGTGCAGAAGTTTTAGCTGAGTTAGCACAAAAGAAAAGATCTAGACAAACATCTCGTACTGCTAGTAAACAAGAGCAGGGTAGAAGAATGGATATTTTTGGTGGAGCGATGAGTGATGTATCTATGGATATGGATGATCAAGTTGTTCTATTAGATTTGAATTCAACTGAGAGAGCACCATTACCAGCAGAAGAGCAAAGAAAACCAAGACAACCAAAACCAGCTGGTAGAAATGGAAATAAAAAATCAGCTCCACGTGGTAGAAAAGTTCGTAAAGATAAGCGTAAAAAATATGCTAAAGTAACTCAAATTGATGAAGTAATTACTCATGTAGAAATTCCTGAAGATATTCGTGTTTATGAATTTGCAGAAGCTTTAAATAGACCAATTTCTGATATTATCAAAGTTCTTTTTGACCTTGGTATGATGATGACTAAAAATGATTTCCTTGGAAATGATGAGATAGAAATTCTTTCAGAAGAGTTTGAAGTTGAAGTTACAATTATTGATCCAAAAGATGAATTTACTCAAGAAGTAGAAGATATTGAAGAGGATCCAGATGCAACTGAACGTGCTCCAGTAATTACAATTATGGGACATGTTGATCATGGTAAAACTTCTTTACTTGACGCAATCCGTGAAGCTAAAGTAACTGATGGTGAAGCTGGTGGAATTACTCAGCATATAGGTGCGTATACTATTGAACAACATGGAAAAGCTATTACATTTATAGATACTCCAGGTCATGCTGCATTTAGTCATATGCGTCAAAAAGGTACAGAGATTACAGATATTATTGTAATAGTTGTAGCTGCTGATGATGGTGTTAAACCTCAAACTCTTGAAGTTATTAAACTTGCTAAAGAGTCTGGTGCTCCAATAATTGTAGCACTAAACAAAATGGATAAAGAGACTGCTCAACCAGATATGGTTAAAGGTCAGATGGCTGAACATGGTATCTCTCCTGTTGATTGGGGTGGGGATATAGAGTTTGTTCCTGTTTCTGCAAAGTCAGGTATGGGTATCGATGATTTACTTGAAAATATTCTTACTACTGCTGATATTTTAGAACTTAAAGCAAATGAAAATTCACTTGCAAAAGCAGCTGTTATTGAGTCTTCTTTAGAGAAGGGTCGTGGTCCAGTTGCCACTGTTATCGTTCAAAATGGTACTCTTAAAGTTGGAGATTATGTAGTTTGTGGTGCTGCTTATGGTCGTGTTAAAGCGATGTTAGATGAAAATAAGAAGCAAGTTAAAAAATTATTACCATCACATACAGCAGTTATTGCAGGACTTAATGAAGTTCCCGCATCTGGTGAAGTTATGACAGTTATGGAAGATGAGAAGGAAGCAAAAGCTTATGCGCTTAAACGTCATGAGTATGATAGACATAAAGAACTTTCAGTCTCAACTAAATCTTCATTAGAAGATATGACAGCTATGATAAAAGAGGGTAAACTTAAATCTCTTAAAGTTGTACTTAAAACAGATGTTCATGGTACGCTTGAAGCAATTAGAAGTTCTATTCTTTCTCTTAGAAATGATGAAGTTAAAGTTAATATCATCTCTAGTGGTGTTGGTGGAATTACTGAAAATGATGTTGAACTTGTTAATAACTCTGAAAACTGTGTACTACTTGGATTTAATGTTCGTCCTACTGGTGCAGTTAAAGCAGCGGCTAAACAAAAAGGTGTTGAGATTAAAACTTACTCAATCATCTACCAACTAATTGACGATATTACTGGTATGCTTACTGGTATGATGGCTCCAAAATATACTGAAGAAAATA
>CAZXSD010000004.1:0-42367 GCA_964642985.1 uncultured Sulfurimonas sp. | reverse complement strand
TTTATTTTCTGACATTTTTATTTTTCCTTATTTTGTTAAATTTATATTCTTAGATTGTATTGATAGGGTCAATAGTGGAGATAAAATCCCTAAATCGCTTGGTTTTACTTACATTTGTCTCAAGAAGAACTTTATGATGCTTTTTATATATCGCTATATATTCTAAATTTTCTGTAACAGAAGAGATACTTACTTTAAAAAGTTCAATAAAAATATCTAATTCTTTAATAATTTTCACTACTTGTTTATGATAGTAAGTTCCTCCCATAGTTCTTACTTCAATATGTGCAAGACCTCTTCTTTCAATACTCCAAACTCTTCCTTTTCTATCTTTTACCTCTTTTGCATCTTTTGCTTTTAATGAATTCAAAATTTCCATAGGATTGAGGCTGTATTTATTTCTATCTCCCCAATTATTAAGTAATCCATTATCATTACAAAGTAAAATGAAAGCATAAAAATCCATTTGTATATTATCATCAACAGAAATATGTATATGAAACCCTGTATCTTCATTTGTTGTTCCATATTCATCTATAATATAAGAGATATGCCCAATATAATAGTTTAATGTATCATAAGAACAGATTGGAGTTGAAATTTCTACACCTGAACTTCCTAAAGAACTATCATATTTTAAACATAAACACTCATTTCTATCATTCTCTTGTGGTATTTCCTCTAAATTAATCAATATATCAGACCCTGAGATATATTCTAAATAATCAACAATATTATCATATTGATTCTCATTCATATAAAATTCAAATTCACATCCAAACCTAAATATATCAGGATAAGTAATTTCAGATTTTGAACGAACTTTTTCTTTTTTATAAATTCTTTTTGTTTTAGAAATATTCATTCTAATTAAAACCTAGCATAACTCTATCATATTCATCAAAATCTATATTTACTTTTATTTTTCTACTTTTAAATACTTTGATTGGTTTCTGATTTAAGGGGATTTTTTTAGTTGCTAAAATATAAGCTTTTGCTTTAATAGATTTATTTTTATCTGTTTGAACATATATATCTTCACATTTAAAATGAAAAGGAACACCTTCAAAAGCATTTACTTTATTTAATGTATCTTTATTAATGATTTCATATAATTCACCATCAATATTCATTCCTATTACTTTTTGACTTTCAATTATATAGGGATAATTGTGATTATCTTCTATAAACATTGCAAATTTAGAAGTAGTTTGTGCTTTACTTATGTATTTTGCTGTTGATAAAATTGAATGATTTTCAAATCCTCTTTTAAGTGACCCATAAACAAAGAGATACTCTTTATAACTATCACAAGAATTTTTTTTATATAAATTTTTCATCTGAATATTATATCAAGTATATTTTAAAACTACCCTCACCAAAAAGGTAAGAGTAAGCCCCTTAGATAAACAAAGGGTCATCAGTAGGTTCAATCTCTTCAAAATCTTCTATAATAGTTTTAAACATCTTCATAGTTTTTTCAGCTTTAGCAATATTTCCATCAAAAATAGATTTTGAAGATGGGAATGTTTCGCCTAACTCTTTGTAGATTAAGATACGTCCATTTATATGCTTATCTATCTCATTAAAAGCATCTGTTAAATACTTCTTTGTCGTAGTATGTCTAAATAAAGCTCTTACCATCTTAATACGTTCTTTAATAGGAAGAGATTCATCAATAGACTCAGCTATTCTTTTAATATCTAAACGAGAAAGATATACCCCACTCTGTTCTGGTGAAAGTAATTTTGATGTTAAAGCATCTACAAATTGAGGAACTGGCTCTTCATCTGCTTTATCTCCAGCATCTGGATTTTGCTCCATCTTATTATCATCTGGCTCTAGTGAACATTTATTGGTTACAAATTTATCAAACTCTGCTTTTAAATCACTTAAATCATGTTGGTTCATATTTTTTCCTTTAGTATCTTTTATCTATTTTATGAGTGCTGTATAGGCTCTATCTGCAAACTTCTCTACTATATCATCGTAACTTGTATAGTTTGCCTCTAATTCATTAGCACGTTGTTTAAGAGGTGAAAACTGTTTATCATTTTTCATATCAAAATTAAATTTTGGTAAATTTGTTATCATAGATAAACTATCCATATCTGAAAAATCTAAAATAGCATCAAATGATGAAAAATCTATCTGCATATCAGATGATATTCTATTTAGGTCAGCATCCTGAATCTCTACCTCTTTTGTAAATTCCATAAGCTCTTCAAGGTTGTCATTAAAATAACTTACGTTAAATCCACATGCTAAAAATGAGAATGCTTTTACATGATGATTTGTACCGATAATAGCTATTTTAGAGGCATAAATATCTTTAAGATACTCAGTTAAAACACGAGTACAAAAAATATCTCCTCTAAGTGTTTCCCCTTTTTTAAAAATAATATCACACATACCAGAAAGTTTTACCATACTTGAAGTATCATCTAAAATCTCAACAACTTGTGTAACATATTCATTTGAGATAATAGCACCATCTAATTTTGATTGTTTCATATTTGAAACTGTAAAATAGAGGTCATCTTCTCTTATATTTAGAGGAATTATCATTGCATCTTGAGAGTTTGCTTTAAATTTTTTATTTAAAACGGCACTTAATCTACTTACTCCAGCATATTCCCCTATAAAACCATAAGCTTTTGAGGACTTTTTAAGTTGGTCATCATTGTTCATCATAATTATATCTCCTCTGTAATACCCCAAAGTTCACGGGATTCCTCTTCTTCTGCTTTACATCTATAACAAAGCTTCTCTTTTGAGTTTGCACTAAATATTATGTTACACTCATTACATCGTATAACATTAAATTTTATCAAACTTTGTACTTGTGGTTCAAAAAACTCTTTTACATTGTAAGAGCCTGAAACAGTAATAGCATTTGATTCACATGTATCATGACAAATATTACATTTAATACATAAAAATGGGTCAAAATCTATTTTTGAATTTTTAATATCTGATGTTAAAGCTCCAGTTGGACAAAGTCTATAACACATTTGACAAGCTGTACAACTCTCTTTATCCATAAGCTTTTGTGAAGTAAAAGTTACCTCATTTGCATCTACTATATGAAACTGTGAAGGTGTTTGAACTCTTTTTATCGCTGTAAAAAATAGTTTACGTTTATCAGGAACTCTTTTTTGTCTTAAAAGTGCAATATCTGTTTTTTGTAGGTTATGTTCAGTAAGTTCATCACTTGCCTTTTGTACCTCATTTTCAAAACTTCTTTTTACTTTTCCTACTGTATTTAAACTTACAGCATTAAAAAAATCACGTCTATCTGTTGTATTACTCTCTTCTGTTTTTTCATAAGAGAGTTTTTCAAGTTTTACAATAGCATCATTTTGCATCGCTTCAAGAAGATAACTTGCCTCTTCATAATTTTTTACTATCTGAGGGTAACAAGTTGAAGCGATAGGACACTCATCACAATAACCAATATCTAAAACTATCTCCTGTTTTAAAATAGCTAAAGAGATAATATTTTCAGCATTTAATGCACTTATACAAGGAACATTTTTTTTACAAGAGATGATATTTGAATTTTCGGCATCTAAAAATTTAAAGAAAAAATCACTAAAATTAAAATCATCTAACGCCAAAGCTTCACTAGGACATATTGCACTACAAGCACCACAAGTAACGCACTCTGAAAAGTTTATCGCTGGAAGTGGATTTGTACCTATCACTATGGCATCTGTTGGGCAGATAGTTTCACATCTATTACACTCACTAGCTACACTCAGAGAACGTACGCATCTACTTGCAGTTAAAACGAGTAACGACATCTATTTTTTTGACTCTTCTACGAGATACTCATTATCACTCAAAATAAACTCTAATGCCATATCAGCTACATCATAATATAGAGGTGTTCTTGCTTCATATTTCATATTTATAAGGTACATTGGAGCCCATTGAAGAAGGTGTTTATTTAAAAACTCTTTTTGAACAGATTGTAAATCTTTTACTGCTTCCATATCATTTTTCTCTAAAGCCATCATCTCAGCTTGAGCCAAATGGTGCATAAACTCCATCTCTATACCTATATGGTCAGCAGATACAGTACGTGCAACTTCAAAATCTACCATAAAGTTATAATCATTATACATATTAGTAACAGGATTAGCACCACCTGTTTCTACTTTTTGGTCTTCACGAGTATAAAATGTTTCATAAGGGATAAGATGAAGAAGAGAAAGATTTACAAAATCTGGATTTATATGTTCTGCTAAAAGTGTTTGAGGCTCAACCTCTTTAAGTGCATTCCAATCTTTAAATGTTGGAAGAAAATCTAACATAGTTTCATCATCAGTAATCATTTTAAGTGTATCTACTTCTAGTTCTTGAAGTAAAATACGAGATAAAAGTGCATAAATATTTACTCTTGCTTGAGTGTTTTGCATAGGTAATAGCCTCTAATTAATTTTTTAATTCTAAGGATTTTATCACAAAAGACTGAATATTTTATTATGAAATAGGCTTAGTTTTCTAAAAAATTTATAGTATAAAAGGAGCTAATTTTTATGTTAAGGTATGGTTATTATAAAAGATTTTTTTTTAAAATAATTCAAATAATTATTTTCTATGTTATAATTTTTGTATGAATTACCTAAACCTATTAAAAGAAAACAAATTAAAAGCAACGCCTCAACGTCTTACTATAGTAGAAGAGCTATATATAAATGGACACCTTAATATAGATGAGCTTTATCACGCACTAAAAACAAAATTTCCTTCGGTCTCTTTAGCAACTATTTATAAAAATATCAATGCTATGATAGAGATATCTTTTTTAAGTGAAGTAAAAATCCCAAATCAAAAAAGTGTTTATGAGTTAAATAAAGATGAACATGCTCATGTTGTTTGTTCAAATTGTAATGCCATTATAGATGTAGCACTAGATACGTCCTCTATCCTTAAAGAAGCATCTACACTCAGTAACTATAAATTAGATACTAGTTTTATTATTTTTAATGGGCTCTGTTTTAATTGTAAATAATTTTTAGTAAACGATAATTATTTTCCTTTAAGAATTTATTGCTAGAATTCCACCTAATAATAAATATATTAGGAACTTATATGAAATTTGTAACATTCACAGCACTAGCATCAGTATCTTTAGTAGCATCTTCTCTAATAGAGAGTTCTAAAGAGGTTGGTTTAAAAGCTATCCCTCAATCAAACTTAGAACTTTTAAAACTAATTGATAATCCAAACAACCCTATCACAGACGAAAAAGTAGAACTTGGTAAAAAACTTTTCTTTGACCCACGACTTTCTAAAAGTGGTTTTATTAGTTGTAATAGTTGTCATAATCTTGCAGAGGGTGGAGATGATGGTATTCCAGCAGCTGTTGGACATAAATGGGCAGTAAATCCCCATCATCTAAACTCTCCAACTGTTTATAATGCAGTATTTTTTGATTCTCAATTTTGGGATGGAAGAAACCATAATTTAGAAAAACAAGCACAAGGTCCTATTCAAGCTCCTCCTGAAATGGCAGCGACAAAAGGTCATGTAGAAGATACTATTAACTCTATTCCCTCTTATATAAAAGAGTTTAAAATCGCTTATGGTAAAGATGTAAAAGTTGATTTTGAGACTATTACAGATACTATCGCTCTTTTTGAACGTACTCTTGTAACTCCATCAAGATTTGATGATTATCTTAACGGCTGTGATAAAGCACTCAATGATGAAGAGAAAAAAGGTCTTAAAACTTTTATAGATATGGGTTGTACATCTTGTCATAATGGTATCGCACTTGGTGGAACTATGCAATCATTTGAGATTACAGCAAAATATAAACATACAAATCTTGGTGACTTCAAAGGTGATAGTAATGGTCTTGTAAAAGTACCAACTCTTAGAAATATCACTCAAACAGCACCTTACTATCACAATGGTGGTATTTGGAGTTTAAAAGAGGCTATCGTAGAGATGGGTAAAACTCAGTTAGGTTTAAAAATCAATGATAAAGATGCTTCATCTATTGAAACATTCTTAAAAACATTAGATGGTAGAAAACCTGAAATAGTGTATCCTATTCTTCCAGCTTCAACAGATACTACTCCTAAACCAAACTTAAACTAAGAGATTTTCTCTAGTTTAAGTAAACTTTAATAAACTTCCCACTATAATTCGGTCACTTCAAAAGGACGAGTGGGTGAGCGGTTGAAACCACATCCCTGCTAAGGATGCGTATGGGTAACTGTACCGAGAGTTCGAATCTCTCCTCGTCCACCACGAAGTAAAATCATAAAAAAATATTCTTATTTAAAAAAATTAAAAATAATACTCACTATCCTTTTATCAAAAAAACTTAACAAGTAAAATATATGAGAGATGAAATGAAAAGATAAAAGAGCAATATCTTATTGCTAATTTTAAAGAAACTCCTAAATATAATTTTCTTAAAAAAAAAATTTTACCCCTCAAAAGAGAGGGATAAAAAGAACTAGTCTTTAATATTAACAGCATAAGCCTTATCCGAAAGTGGAACCCACGGACGTTTAATATGTTGAGGACGACGTAATTTGTCACTAGAGTTTAGTGGACGAGTTAAATCATCTCTCCAACCTTGGTAAATTTTGAAGTTATTATCATAATTTACAAAAATATATACTAACGAAAACTATTTAAAATAATACTCGGATACCTAAAATCTTCATCTTCTTCAAAATCATATCCTAAATATTGAACAATATATTTACCTTTTGACTTTTCAGATAAATAGTGTGGTCTTTTATTCTCATAAATTTTATCTATCTTCTTATATATCTGTTTTCTTTTTTTTTGATGAAAATCATTAGCTAATTTTTTATTGAAAATAAAAGTTTGGTCTGCTTGAAATGATAAAATAGTTATTTTTGATTGTCTAATTTTATTGGGATGATTAGGTGTAATTAGGACTGGATACCATAATTTATTATCAAAACTAAATTTAAATTCAGAATCTCCTAAATCTTTAGTAGCATCTTTTTTCCACTCTTTTTTATCAAATAAATGTAATTTTCGAATAATCTCATACCATATTGCATCAAACAAAAAAGAGGAATTATCAATATCAAAAACAGCAATAAAAGTATTAAAAATCATTTCATCTTTATTATTTTGATTATCTAAATATTGTGACATAATTTTCAAATCATCAGCTAATAGCTCAATAGAAGTTGATAATATATCTTTATACACTCCAGCATACATCAAGTTTCTATTAAAAGATATTTTCCCATAAATACAAGGATAGTTTATAGCATTAAATGTTTCACTTAATTTTGAATAGATAATTTTGTCTTTTAACTCTTCTACTTTTTGTATCAAAACTGTTCCAATAATTTTTCATCAGTTTCCATCAAATCAATATAAATTTCAAATGCAATTTTTATCTCATTTTGAAAATTACTACATTTTATATCTGCAATCTCTTTATTTAATTCATTATTCTTAACAAAGGAAGCATAACACATCTCACAATAATTATAGGCAAAACAACTATTACATTTTTTTTCAATAAAGTCTTGATACTCTTTTAGATAGAAATCAGCTGTTTTTTTCATCTCCTCTGTATCTATTGATGTCAATCCCATATTTTCAACTCTTTCACAAAACTGAGCTTTTCCATCTGCTCTGATATATGTTCTTTTTGCAAAAGGAATACATTTTCCTTTTCTATTTTTAGCTTCATCACCTAATAAACGATATTTTATTTTTTTAATAAGTTCGCCATAATATCTATATTCTAAAGGATGATTTTTAAAATTATTTGATTTAATTAATACTAAAATAGATTTTTTTGTAAAATTCTTTTTGATATAACTTGATAACTCATAAGTGTTTTGTAATTGATTAGCAAATCTAATATCTATATCTTTTACAAACTTATTAGTAGAAAAGAATTGATTTAGTTCATTAAAATCTTCACTAGAATTAACAACACAGTTTATTTGAATAAATTTTTTATAATATTCTTGATAGTTATTATAAATATATTCAATATTCTGCATAATAGGAGCAAATGAACCAATATTATTTTTATCCAAACGATATTTATTATGTATTTTTTCATTTCCATCAAGACTTATAGTAATTAAAAAATTATTATCTTTTAAAAATTCTATTTTTTCTTTAGTTAAATAGATACCATTGGTTGTAAAAGAAAAATGAACAATAGAGCCAAAAATATTTTTGGCATATTTAACAATATCTTGAATGAAATCATATCTTAGAAGTGGTTCTCCACCATAAAAAACGATATATGCCTCTTTGCTATCTACTCTTGATTTATAATTATCTATCGCTTTAAAAGCTATCTCTTTCGTCATAGCAAAACTACTATGCTCTCTTTCATTTTCATAATTTTCATCAAACAAGCAATAAGTGCAACGAAGATTACACTGTTCCGTTATCTCTAAAGTAAGTGTTTTTGCATTATCTGTTATCTGGTATTCATAATCATTTGGAATTAAACTTTGATAACTTTTATATTCATCTATATCTTCTATTGTTATCTCTTCTAACTCTTTTTTTATATTTAATTGATAAATTTCATTACTGAAACCATCAATTAAATAGTTATTATTTTGTTCTGATACTATTTTGAGTAAATTGATAATTTATTCCTTATTAGCATCCGATATAATTACCACAATTCATACATTTACCCATACTATCAAATGCCATTTGACCACAAAGACCACAAACAGTATCTGAATAACCTTCTTTAACAACTGTAAACTTATATTTAATATCTTTCATTAAAAAGCCTTTGTATCATTATTATTTTGACTAAATGTTGTTCTTATATTAAATGATTCTCTATATTCGATATGATGTAAGTCACTAAAAACTTTGGCAAAAGTAACTGCTTCACTAAATGAAAAAGAACCATAAAAAATATCATTATTCCCTTCAGACCACTCTTCAACAGTTCTATTTTTACTGTCATTTGTAATAGTAATAAATCTATTTGTTTTATTTATATAAACAAAATAATTACCTGTATTATTAGCTAATAAACCTTTTGTTTTTAAAATTACATTATCTACTCTTTCTTGCGCATTCATATGAATCCTTTATTTATAATAAACACACTTTTTTAAAAGTGTGTTTGGTTCTAACGGCATACACCACTTTGAAGTACACATCCACTATTAACTGTTCCAATAACTGGTTTCATAACTTTTTTCATATTAAATCCTTATTTAAATTAACGCATATATCCAGCTTGTAAAGTACATGCCATAGCTATCTCGTCATTTAATGGTTTCATGACTTTTTTTAATGTAAATTTTTTCATTTTCTCTCCTTTATTTTAAGATAAAGGTAGTATATATATATATATATTAAAAAAAGCTTAATTAATATTAAATATAAAATATTCAATCCCTTGTTTTAGGGGTTTAGTTGAAATATATATTATTTAATCTATGAAATTATGCCTATAATAGGGGTTTCTATATTCATATCAATATAGAATTTTTCTTAATCTTCAAAATCCTTAAATAAGGGCTTTTAGATAGGATTAATAGGTACAATAAAAATAAGGGACTAACTAAATAGAGGAAAAAAATATGAAAGATGGAGAAGTAAAGTTTCTTATCTTACTTGTAAAAGTGATAAACACTCTAAAAATATTAATTGGCTTGATTATAAATTAGCTAATTTTTTCTATAAAAAGAAAAGAATCCACCCCAAAAAGGGGGCAGAAAAAGAGTTAATCTTTAATATTTACAGCATAAGCCTTATCCGAAAGTGGAACCCACGGACGTTTAATATGTTGAGGACGACGTAATTTGTCACTAGAGTTTAGTGGACGAGTTAAATCATCTCTCCAACCTTGGTAAATTTTGAAGTTATTATCATAATTTACAAAGATATCACCAATTTTATCACCAGACTCAGCAGGTTCTAAAATTACTTTTTGATGCCAACAGTGCATACCAGAGATAGGGTCAGGATGTGGAGCTGCCACAGCATTTTGCCACGAACCACTTAGACCATCCCACCAGATATTACCACTATCACGGTTATAATCAGCAAATCTATCTGCATGGAAAGGAACGATACCTTGAGTATATTTTAGTTTACCCTCTTTACCATCCATTTGAAGTTCAGCAGTTGGAACACCGTAGCTATTCATACCACTTGTTCCAGTATAATCTTCAATTATTATTTGACCAGCTTCTTTACCTGCATTATCAGGAGAGTGAGCCATAAATTTAGGATCGTTCATATTTCTAGCTACTGGTTGTGAAGCTACTTTTCCATCTGTTACACCATTAGGAATAGTAACAGAGTTTACAAGTTTCCATCTACCACCGTGATGAGAACAAGCAAGAGTACCTGGAAGAACACCCTCAGTAGGAACAGCCATCGCTACAAAATAACCAGATTCTAAACCAGTTACACTATCAGTAATTCTTACTCTGATAGGGTCACCACGTTTGAAACCTTGACGTTTTGCATCAGCAGTTGAAATCCAAATAGGGTCGTGATTTTGAGAAATTTCCATAAGGTGTTTGCTATTCGCAGAACGAGTATGGATATTATAAGGTAAACGGAAAACTGTATTAAGAGCATACGAGTTTTTCTCAGTCATATAAGAGTGATTTACATGAGAAACGATATGTTTCATCTCTTTTTTCTCTTTATCATTACGTGGATAGAATGGGATAGCATACTCTGGCCATTTCCAATCATCACCGAACCACTCACAAAAGAAGTCAAGTTTTTTGTCAATAGTTGCAAAACCTTCCATCTTCTTACCATCTATCTCAATACCGATAGATTTTTTCTTACCGTGATGCTCAACAGTCATAACACCATCACGTGGGTTAATCGTTACATCTTTCTTATGGTATTTATGACCATGAGAAATATAATTATGCTCATCTTCTTTAACTTCTCTCTCTTGAGCAGAATAAATTTTATCCTCTTCCATCCAAGCACCATGGTCTCTCATATACTCATATACTGGGAATTCAGATTTTGCATATCTTGAATCTGAAGTAGCAGTAGCTTTAAGATTTGGTAAGTTGTCACCAAATGCAGCATCATACCACTCAGCAATAGTTACTGGAGTCCCTGGAGTTTTTTTAGATTCCCACATAGACTTAATAGACTTAGTCTTAGCAGCGTCAAGGAAAATTTCGCCTTTAGGGTCGATGTAATTAACACACATATCGAACCAAAACTCATTCTCTTCCCAAACTTCACCAAGACCAGCTTTAATATGAGCTTCAAGAGTCGCACGAGCAGGATTTTTAGGCTTCCATCCCATTTTTTCTAAGGCAACACGCATAACTGGCTGACGGAAAGATGTCCATCTTGCTGGCATTGTAGCTTCAGAATGTTGATCGTGACGCTCTCCAGCTAAACCAACAGGAAGAATATAATCAACATACCAGTTAGTCTCAGACCAAGTTGGAGAGAGATTAAATGTAAGTTCCATTTTAGTTTCATCTTTGATAGTATCTATCCATCTAAAACCATCAGGATTAATCCAAACTGGATTGTACATACGAGGAATCCAAACTGCAAGTTTTTTAGGAACATTGAGACCTTTTTTAGTCCACTTATCTTGCCACTCTGTATCACTTAGTAAGTGAGGTAATAAAAATGACATCTCATAAGTTGATAGAGGCCATTCTGGAGGCCAAGAAAGCTCATTATAAACATCTACTTTAGGAATATCTGCACCACGTTTACCTTGACCAACAGTTGCAGAACCACCTTTACCAGCAACAGAAACAACGTGCCAATGATGAAAGAAAGTTCCACCCTCAGGACCGATAGCACCACGAAGAGCGATAGGTAAATAACCTGTACGACCACTCATCCAACCACCACGGTTACCTGCAGCTGCAGCTCTCCAGAAGTATGAAGAAACAGAAGTTCCAGCCCAAATGAACATATCGTAAAGTTCTTCTAGTTTGTAAGCAGGAACGTGTGTCTCTTTTACAGCATATTCAAGTGTATATGGAGAATAAAGCTCTTTTAATACTTCAACAAAAGTATCATAGTCATTATTTTCAGGCAGTTTAGAGATATACCCTTTTTCTACCATAAACTGTAAATATTTTTTATTATCTAAGAAAGTTTCCCAGTTCATCCATTTCTTAACGAACTCTTTGTTTACTTTGTCTTCATTTAAAATTCTTTGTGTTAAATAAAGGTAGATAACAGGCTCAGTACCAGGCCAAGCAGCAATCCATAAATCAGCCATACCAGCAGAGTTAGATAAACGAGGATCCATAACTACAAGTTTAGCACCCTTTTGTCTTGCATCTGCGATAAATGATGCAGATTGTTGGAAATAGTGACCAGCATCAGCAGCATGAGAAGAGTTAAGGAAAAGTAACTTAGCATTTGCCCAATCTGGAGATGTTCTATCATCATTTGCCCACTGAATAGTTGGAGTACGACCACCTGCAGAACAGATATTTGTATGTGAATTAAATGCATCAGAACCAAGAGTATGCCAAACTTTACCAGTAAAACCATTCTCATTTGGACGACCAACGTGGAACATTACTGACTTTTTAGAAAGCTCATCGCCTACTGCAAGAGTATCTCCCATCTTTTTACCGATAGTAGTCATAGCTTCGTCCCAAGTAGTACGAACCCATTTACCTTCACCACGAGCTGAACCAGCAGCACGTTTAAGTGGGAATGCTATTCTATCTGGATCATACATTTGAGATTGTGTTGCATAACCTTTTGCACAGTTTCTACCACGAGAAGCTGGGTGTAAAGGGTTACCCATATATTTTTTAACTGTAAAAGTTTTCTTATCAATCCAAGCTGTTAAACCACAAGATGCCTCACAGTTTGAACAAGCTGTTGGAACAATCATATAATCGTTTACTTCAATTCCATCAGGATTATCTTCACTTTGTACACCGTGACGGTCGATACCACCACGTTTCCAATCATCACCATCTAACTCTTTAAAATCATTCCATTCATCCATTGGAGGATAAAATGATAAAGAATCTGGAGTATTTGTAAATTTACTTTGCGTTACTGACTCAGCAAGAGCGTCTGTTGTAAAAACACCCTTAGCAATAGCAGCACCTGCAACTGTAAATGCAGCACCTTTTAAAAATGTTCTTCTACTTTGTAAATACATTAATTTCTCCCTAACTCATTGGTAATAATTGTGGAATTATTAACCAAACGTGTTTAACTATCCATAAACCTACGATAGCTAAAATTGCACCAAGTGCTAAAATTGACTCAGACTTAGTAATTCTACTCACGATAACTAAGAACATCGGTAAGATATAAGCCATAGTTTGACCTACCCAGAACATTGAAGCATACTCGCCATCACCCTTGATATATTCCATAACATAAGCAACTTCTTCAGCTTTCATTGGTCCAAATACTAATTCAGACATATAGATAATAAATGCCATTAATGCACTTAATCCAAGGACAGCACCCAACATACTTTTAGCTTCATAAGAGAGTTTTTTTCCTGCTACTAAAATCATAAATGCTGAACCTGAAAGTAACGCTGCTAGAACCATTTGTGCTGATTCTGTTGGCATTTGCCACATTTCACGTGCTGTACATTGAGCCATAAGAGCTGCTGTATAAAGTGTTACTGGAATAGCTAAAATAGTTGTCCATAATAAAACTTTATCAAATATATCATTTTTCTTCATATATGCTAAGAAAACTAGGTACGATAAAAGACCTAAGAATGCTGAAGCCATAAATGAACCGACTGCGATAGCTGACATAAAGTTTGAATACACAAATATATGCCACATTCTAAACGGTTGGTGTAGGTCTGCAAGTGTAAATAGTAAGAAAATATTAATAAATACAAATGCTGAAATAGACGTCATTAAACGTAACTTATTTCCAGACTCTGGGTGCATTCTAAGTAATAGGAATAGCATAAAGATAACACCAGTACCGATACTTTTTGCCCACATATTCACTGTAACTAACCAAGGCCAAACGATACCTGGAAGACCAACATCAAGTGTTACCACAGCATTTGTAGCTGTTAAAATTTCATGAGCTGCCATTTTAGTGACCTCCTACAGGCATTTTAGATGTCAGTTTACCGAATAAACTATGACCTTCTGGACGGAATGAAGCAAGTGGGTTAAGATTAACATTACCACCACCAACATAGAAATGATGAGG
Source organism: uncultured Sulfurimonas sp. (assembly GCA_964642985.1). Classification (GTDB taxonomy): domain Bacteria; phylum Campylobacterota; class Campylobacteria; order Campylobacterales; family Sulfurimonadaceae; genus Sulfurimonas. Next base: position 28,180 of record CAZXSD010000004.1, on the reverse strand, counting down.
ATTAGTTCCCTTTTCAGGTTTACGAACTTGAACGTTGGCTTGATTTTTCATAATATACTTAGAGATATTTGATTTTGGATCATCTAAATCACCAAAAATATTTGCTTGAACAGGACATGCAACAACACAAGCTGGCATCATAGATGAAGCGATACGGTGCGCACAATATGTACATTTATCAGCAGTTTGTGTTTGAGGGTCAATATAGATAGCTCCATAAGGACAAGCCATAACACAACCAGCACAACCGATACAGCGCTCTTTATCAATATTTACAATTCCATTATCTAAATAATGTAATGCTGATACTGGACAGATTCTCTCACAAGGTGCATTCTCACAGTGATTACATCTAAGAGGTGTAAAAGTTCTCTTCGTTTCAGGGAAAGTTCCCACATCTACATACTTAACACGTAATCTCCATGTACTAAGTGGAACTTCATTCTCCACTTTACATGCGATCTCACATCCTTTACAACCCATACATAGGTGTAAATCAACTAGGAAACCTAATTGCATATATTCTCCTTTTAGCTACTTTTATTAATAGCAATTTTAAGATTTATAACTCTGACTAATATTCTTCAGAAGCACCTCTTATAGTCGTAAACAAGGGGCTTTCACTGCAAAAATAGTATCTAAAAAAACTTAAAATAGAAAGAAAGAATTAGTAGATTTTTTTATAATTCTATTTTTTGTGTAGATTTGAAAAATTTATACTAATAAAATTTATAACAATATAAAATATAAAAATTGATATAATTTCAGTAAATTAAACAAGGAAAATATTTGACAAAAATACTTCTAAGTGCTTTTCTTAGTTCTACTCTATTAATAGCAACTCAAACCCCAGAACAATTAACAACAGATATAGCAACTATCAATGCAAAAATAGATACACTAAAAGCAAAAGTTGCTACATTAACAGCACAACTACCAATAAACAATAGTTTTATAACACATACAGAACTAGGCTTTATAATGACTGATGGAAATACTGAAACTATCTCTTACAATGCTGATATTGCTATCTCAAAACGTTTTAATGATCATAAATTTAAATTAACTTTTAATGGGCAATATGCTTATGATAATACAGATCAGTCAGATGATGAGATTAAAAATCAATATTTTACAGAATTAACTTATAACTACTCTGTTACAGATATTTTTGCTTTCAACTATATTAATGGTTTTAAACAAGATAAATTTTCAAACTTTGATTATCAATTTTATACTGGTCCAGGGGCAACATATAAAGCTTTAGTTTCAACAAGTCACACTATTCATTTAGAGGGAAATATACTTTATTCAGTGGATAATCTTATTGATAAAGAGGGGAAAAAAGAGGAATACAGTGCATATAGAGCAAAAGTAACTTATGCTTGGCAAATTATAACAAATAGTTTGAAATTTGATCAAGAGCTTTCTTATAGAAGTTCATTTGAGGAAACTGAAAACTATTTTGCTTTTTCTAAATCAACTCTTTCAAGTAAAATAAATGATACATTTTCAGCAGGTCTTAGTTATACACTTGATTATGTAAATGAAGCTGGTTTAGCAGAACATACAGATAGTACATTGTCTGCAAGTTTAATAATAGACTATTAATCTCAAATAATCTAGATTTAAAATCTAGGTTATTTTTTTGTATTATTTATTGTATCAAACTCAGTTTTAACAATTGATAAAGCTTCTAAAAACTGTTCAGCACCTATTGCACCAGGAATTGGAGCATACATAGGTTGTCCACTTGGTAATAAAAACCATATTGCAGGTGTTCCTCTACTTTGACTTAATATCTCTCTTGGTGTATAATCATTTTCATCTGTATAGGAAACGATAGAGATGTAATCTTTATTTAAAGCTTTCACAACTCTTTTATCTTTTAATGTTGTCTCATCTAAAATAACACAATATTTACAAGTATGACGTGAATATATGAAAAGAACAGGTTTATTTAACTCTTTTGCTTGTTTCATTCCACTTGTATAATCTTTAGCCCAACTTATTTCTGAAGCAACTAATGAAGCTACACTTATTAGCATTAATAAAAATATCTTTTTAATCATTTTTCTTTACCTTTTTTAATAACTCTTTTGAACACTCTAAAGCAGTTTTATCTGTAACATCTATAACTATATCAGCTAAAGCTAAATACTCTGGGCGTCGTAAATCATATAGCTCTTTAGCTTTTTCTAAATCTGCAAGAAGTGGTCTTTTTTTTAGTTTATTTTCTGCATTTGGATGCTCTTTAATACGTTGAATAATCGAATCAAAAGGAGAGTCTAAAAGAACAATAGTCCCTATCTTCTTTAAGTTTTTAACCTTATAAAAGCCACCACCTGTTGAAATTAATGTATTTTTAACACTTTTTTGAAGCCATATAGAAATATCTTTCTCTAACGTTCTAAAATATTGCTCTCCATCAGTTTCAAAAATCTTTTTAATCTTACGATTTTGCATACTCTCTATAATATCATCTGTATCAACAGTCATATAATCAGAATTTAAACTCACTTCACGAGCGATACTGCCTTTTCCTACACCCATAAAACCTATTAAAACTATATTTTTCACAACTCTCCTTTTTTAAACATATAAATTTTTATTGAAACATACTCATATCAAAATCTGGTTTCGTTTTTTTTGTTCTTCTATAAAGTAATACTGGAGCTAAAATATTATATTCCAATAAAGCCATACTAATAATAAAACTTATCGCAGAAAGATCTAAAAGATAAGGTAGATAAAATGAAAACCCAAATACTATTATTGAAAAAATAAAAAATATATATTGTGTTATTGCTAAATCTTTATCTATCATCTCCGTAATAGTTGGTATCGACATATATCCCATAGCATTAAGATGAAACCATACTAAAAATGGAATAATTTTATATAACATTCCAATAAGTATAGAAAGTATAGATCCACCAATTAAGATAGCGACCATAACAATATACTCTGTTTCAAGAAACTCATCAAATATCCATAAAAAACTTCCAACTGTTAAAAATATACTTGATGCTCTCCAATACCATATAGTTACATCACTAATAGGGCGTTTTCTTTCATTCAATTTTTTCCAAACAGTTGTTGCAAAAGCCCAAAAAAATAGAGCTATCCAAAACTTACCTATGATAGAATATTCATCTGCAAAGAAATTTAACAATAACCATATAAAAAGACCAATAGATATTAAGGACATCACATAGTTTTTACAAAACAGTTTAAATTTTGGAGCTACATAAAACATCGGTAATACTTGAAAAGATACACCAATAATTAAGATACCTACAAATCCGAAAATTGCCATAACACTATGAATATTTGCAATAACTATATGAAGTTCAGAGTAATCATTACTTATATACGCATAAAGTAAAAATAATCCCATTAAGACTATAATAAAAGCAAAAAACATACTTGTAGCCATACCACGTATAGTTGCTGTAATATTGTCTATATTTTTTATCGCATACAGAGTAGAAGTAATCATAATCATAAATCCACTGCCTAATGATATAAAAGAGAACATTGTAAAAATAGAACTTGTAAAGACTAAGCCTATAATCATCATCACTAAACCAGCTGTCATTATAATATATGCTATTTTTGTGGCAAGTTCTACCCTGTACATTTTAGCACCAGCTAAAACAGGTAACATCTGAGTTAAAGCACCAAACATCACAAAACTAAAAAAACCGATAGTGATAATATGTGTAATAACTATCGAATCTAATGAATACCTACTTATTAAAAAACTAGCATCACTTAATAAAATTAAGATACCTGCTATTATTCCAAAAATAGGAGCTGTTAAGAAAAATCTTAATGGTGCTGATATTGGTGGTGCTTGGTCGGTTGATAATCCTTTAAATTGCACTTAAACTATACCTCTATTCAACTATTATAGATTCCATCATAGCAACAATACGTTCAGATTCAGCACTTAAATGCTGTTGTGCCATAGGATAAAGCATCTGTTCCTCTTTCATATTATGTTGTTGTAAAAGTATCATCAATGTTTCACTTAAACCAAAAAACTTGTCTTTATTATCATTCTCTATCGCTTCAAGAAGTTGAACCATAAGTGAACGCATCTGAGTATGTTCTTGTCTCATCATTGCTGTTGGACCTTGTGTCATACCTGTCTTTGTTTCAAACTCTAAAAACATCACTCTCTCTTCCATCTGAAAATGCTTTTCTGTTTCATTTACAAACTCTGTTGCAATAGATTTTGCACTCTCTAATGATTCACTTGCTCTATTTTCCATATCAGCAAACATCTCATCACATCGTCTATGGTCTGTTGCTAAAAATTCTTTAATTGTTGCCATCTATTTATACCCTTTTTATCAATATTTTTTGTATTATATCAAAAGCTTTTATTAACTATATATAAACTATAATAAATGGGAAGAATTGGACATCACAAAATAGGGAAACTCCATCTAGTTTTACTGATATTTTAAAAATATCTTTTTCTTATAAATTTTAACTGTTGATTAACAATATATAACTTATAATGTCCAACTAAAAAAATAGATATTGGATTACAATGAAAAATAAAAAATTTATAACACTAGGCTTTGTATCGGTAACACTAGCTTTTTCTATGTTACTATCTTCAAATCTTCTTGCAAAAGATGAGATTACAACTGAAAAAACTGAAATAACACGATTAGAAGCATTAGCAAAATTCACTAAAGTTATTAGTATAGTTGAAAAATACAATGTTGATGACATCACGATAGAAGAACTTATGGATAAAGCACTCAAAGGAATGCTAAGTAATCTTGATGCTCACTCAAACTATCTTACTCAAAAAGATTATAAAAAACTTCAAGTTCAAACAGAGGGTGAGTTTGGTGGTTTAGGTATTAGTGTTGGTATTAAAGATGGTGCCTTAACTGTTATCGCTCCTATTGATGGAACTCCTGCTGATAAAGCTGGTCTTGAAGCTGGTGATATTATCTTAAAAATTGATGGGGAATCAACTATCGGTATAAGTATAGATGATGCTGTTTCAAAGATGAGAGGTAAAGTTGATACTCCTATAGATATTCTGATCGTTCGTGAAGGTGAGAACAAACCACTTCCTATTCATATTGTAAGAGGAATTATTAAAATTGATTCGGTGTATACAAAACATATTAATGATGATATATTATATATACGTGTAGCAAGTTTTGATAAAAAAGTAGCTGATGATGTTACAAAAGCGATTAATGAAAACAGAGCAAAAACAAAAGGTATCGTTCTTGATTTAAGAAATAACCCTGGTGGTCTATTAAATCAAGCTGTAAAACTTGTTGATATATTTGTAGATAGCGGTGAAATCGTTTCTCAAAAAGGTAGAGATGATAATGATGAAAAAGCTTATTCTGCTTCAAAAAGTGCAACATTAACAGATGTACCATTATTAGTTTTAGTAAATGGAGGAAGTGCTAGTGCTTCTGAAATTGTAAGTGGAGCTTTACAAGACCATAAACGAGCTGTTGTTTTAGGAGAAAAAACTTTTGGAAAAGGAAGTGTACAAGTTGTCCTTCCTATTACACAAACAGAAGCTATAAAACTTACTATTGCTAGATACTATTTACCGAGTGGAAGAACTATTCAAGCAGTTGGTGTTACACCAGATATTGAAGTGTTACCAGGTGAAGTAAAAACTCGTAAAAATGAGTTTGATATCAAAGAAGCTGACCTTAAAAAACATCTTGAAAAAGAGCTAGAAAAGGTTGATGGCAAAAAAGAAGAGAAAAAAGCTGAAAAAAAAGACAAAAAAGATATAATTACGCCAGAAATGATGAATAAAGATATTCAACTAAAAGAAGCCGTAGATATTATCAAAGCTTTAGTAATAATAAAAGGATAGAACATAATGGAAAAAAGAGAACTGCTCTACGAAGGTAAAGCAAAAAAATTATTTTTAACAGATGATAAAAACTTAGTAATTTCTGAGTTTAAAGATGATTTAACAGCATTTAATGGCGAAAAAAAATCAAGTGAAACTGGTAAAGGTGCATTAAATAACAAAATTTCAACTGAACTTTTTAAACTTTTAGAAGCTAATGGTATACCAACTCACTTTGTTGAGATGATGGACGATAATCATATGCTTCATACTAAAGTTGATGTTATCTTAATCGAAGTAATTGTTAGAAATATCGCTACTGGTTCTTTAACTCGCAACCTTGGTATTAAAGATGGTACAGTTCTTCCATTTACATTAGTTGAGTTTGATTATAAAGATGATGATTTAGGTGATCCAAAATTAAATGACCAACATTGTCTTATTTTAGGTCTTGTTGAGCATCAAGATGAGTTAGATAAACTTCGTCGTATGGCTAGACAAATTAACGATATTTTACACCCTTACTTTTTAGAAAAAGGTCTTAACCTTGTTGATTTTAAATTAGAGTTTGGTAAAGATTCTAATGGAAATATCATTCTTGTTGATGAAATTTCTCCTGACAACTGTCGTTTTTGGGATGTTGAAAGTGGCGAAAAAATGGATAAAGATAGATTTCGTGAAGGTTTAGGCGGATTAAAAGTTGCTTATGAACAAGTATTAAATAGAATATTAGGATAATCAGATGATAACAGCAATAATAAATGTATCTTTAAAAGCAGGTGTTTTAGATTCTCAAGGTAAAGCAGTTCATCATGCTTTAGACTCTCTTCATTTTGAGGGTGTTAGTGATGTTCGTGTTGGTAAGCAGATAGTTTTAAAACTAGATACTGCTGATAAAACAAAAGCTATGACAGACGCTACTAAAATGTGTGAAGATATTTTAGCAAATACTGTTATAGAAGACTACAAGATAGAGCTAATCTAATGAAAGTATCTATCCTTCAATTTCCAGGAACTAACTGTGAATACGATACTGTTCATGCATTTAAACAGTTAGGTGCAGAGACTGAGATAGTTTGGCATAAAGCTGAATCTATTCCAGAAGATACTGATTTAATCGTTGTTGCTGGTGGTTTCTCTTATGGTGATTACCTTAGAAGTGGTGCTATCGCAAAATTTTCTCCTGTTATGAAAGCGGTAACAACTTACGCTAACAATGGTGGAAAAGTTTTAGGTATCTGTAATGGTTTTCAAGTTTTAACAGAAGCTGGTCTTTTACCAGGTGCATTAAAACGTAATGATAACTTACACTTTATCTCTAAACATCACACTCTTAAAGTAGAAAACAGCGACAACATCTTTTTAGAAAAACTTTCTAACGGTGATGTTGTTAATATACCTATCGCTCATCACGATGGTAACTACTACATAGATGAAGATGGACTTAAAGATTTAAAAGCGAATAATCAAATTCTTTTAACTTACTCTGATGAAAATGGTGATGTTAAAAACCCTAATGGTAGTGTAGATTCTATCGCTGGTGTTTGTAATATTGAAAAAAATGTATTTGGTCTTATGCCTCATCCAGAGCGTGCAATGGAGTCCATTTTAGGTTCTGATGATGGTGTAAAAATGCTAGAAGGCTTTTTAGCATCGTGATGAAACTTCTTTTACTTACTCTTTTTCTTTTTAGTTCTCTTTTTGGAGATAAAGTTCTCTATACTAGCTATAAAGAAACACCAAAAAGAGTGGTAAAAGGTGAAATATTTTCTATTGTTGTAAAAACATTATCAACAGTAGAAAATTTTGATGATATTACCTATAAATTTTCAAAACATTATGGTCTAAAACTTTTAGACCCTGCTCCTAAAAGAGAATTTATAGGTAAATATATTCTTGATAAGTTTTATTTTTTAACAACTAGAAATAGTGCTAGACTACCAAATATACAAGTTTCTATCGAAGCAGATATTAAATATCCATCTTCTTATATATATGGTAAAAAGCTAAATGTTATCGCACTTAATCCTAAAAAAGATTTTTCTAATATTATTGCAAACTCTTTTGAGTTAGTCAACTATAAAACAACTTCCTTTGATAATAAATATAATATTGTGGTTCTTGTTGCAAAAGCAACAAATACAGATATCTCAAAACTACATTTTAAAGATGTTATTAAACAAGGTTTTGAATCAAAATCTGCTTCTCATTTCAATTCACGACTAACATACTTTGTGGTTATAGATAAGAAGCTAGAATATTTTTCTTTTTCATATTTTAATCTTCTAACTAATAAGTTCTCAATTATCACTATTCCTATACTTTTAGATGATGATAGTGTAACAACTCAAACAGATTTAAAACCACAAGATCAATCTCACAATAAAATTAAAGCTATTTTATTAGCAATTATTGTTCTAGTTTTAATTATCTTTATAATTATACGAAAAAAATATATATACATTTTTTTAATAATATTTCCTTTAGCTTATATTATCTATCTGTTAGTACCATCTAAAGAGATCTGTATAAAAAAAGGTTCTCAAATTCATCTTTTACCTGTTCACAATGGTACAATTTTTGAGACTACTAAAAGTCAATATAGTTTAATGCAAGAGGGAAATGTTGATGATTTTATAAAAGTTAAACTTCATAATGAAAAAATTGGTTGGGTAAAAAATGAAGATATTTGCAAAAATTAATTGGTTTTTTTCAACTCTTATAATTTTTACATCATTAATTTTAATGATAATCTTATACCCAATACTCAAACGTCCCTATGCTAGAAAAATTTCGGCTTGGTTTGTTCGTCTTGGTATTTTTTTTACTACGGATATAAAAGGTAAAGAAGACCCTTCTGTTCAGATGTATCTTATTAATCATCAAAGTGATTTAGATATAGGAATTATGGAAACTATCTCTAAAAAAGACCTCTCTTGGGTTGCAAAAAAAGAGCTTTTTGATGTACCATTTTTTGGACTTGCGATGAGTTTACCTGAAGATATACCTATCGAGCGTCAAAGTAAAACTTCTTTATTACGTTTATTAAAAAATGCTAAAGATCGACTTAATAAAGGTCGAGTTATAACAATGTTTCCAGAGGGTACACGTTCTACAAATGGAACAATGCTACCTTTTAAAACTGGTGCAAAAGTTGTTGCTGATAAATATCAATTAAAAGTACAACCTGTTGTACTTATCCAAACAGCAAAATATTATAATATTAAAAAAATGTTTTATAGCCCTGGTAAAATAACCGTTATATATATGGATTCCTTTATAGCTGATAAAGCTAATAAAAATTGGCTCAAAGATTTAAGAATAAAAATGCAAGAGGTGTATGATGATGAGTTGGCAAACAATCCTAGCCATAGGTAGTGGAGGATTTATAGGAGCTGTTTTAAGAGCTTATTTAAATGGTCTTATATCACATAAACTTCCTCACGATATTCCTATTGGAACATTAGGTGTAAACCTTATAGGTAGTTTTATAATGGGTATTCTCATTGCCTACTTTATGTATACAACTATTTTTTCTGTACATACAAAATCTTTTCTCTCTACTGGAATACTTGGAGCATTAACAACCTATTCTACTTTTGCTATTGAAAGCTTTATGCTTTTAGAGGGTGGGCATATATTTTTAGCACTTACAAATATATCTTTAAACGCTATCGGTACAGTTTTTATGGCAGGTGGTGGCTTTTACTTAATTAAATCTATTTTGAAACAATAATTAGTTAGAATTCTTTTAATTAAAATATTGAATAAAAAAGAGTTCTCAATGAATAAAAAAATGACTATAAACTCAATTAAAAAAGCTAAAGGTGTTCGTCCTTTAGTTATGATAACTGCTTATGATGCGCTATTTGCTTCATTACTTGAAGAGAGTAGTGATATGATTCTTGTTGGTGATAGTTTAAATATGATTTTCGCAGGTAAAAAAGATACACTAAGTGCAAACATTGAACAGATGATTTATCATACAAATGCTGTTTCTATGGGTGCAAAAAATAGTTTTATTATCTGTGATATGCCTTTTGGAACATATAGTAATAAAAAAGATGCCTTGAAAAATTCTATAAAAGTATTTCAAGAGAGTTCTGCTGATTGTGTAAAGATAGAGGGTGGTGAAGATAAAGCTGATATTGTAAAACATCTTACAAGTAATGGTGTAGCGGTATGTGGGCATATCGGTCTTTTACCTCAATCAGTTCGTGGTGAGGGTGGTTATAAAGTAAAAGGTAAAACATCCAATGAGCAACTTCAACTTATAGAAGATGCCAGAGCGATAGAAGATGCAGGTGCTTTTTGTCTTGTAATAGAGGGTGTAAAATCTGAACTTGCAACTGAAATAGCAAACTGTGTTGAGATACCTGTTATAGGTATAGGTGCAGGAAACGGTGTTGATGGTCAAGTTCTTGTTTTTTCAGATATGTTAGGGCTTTTTGAAGAGTTTACACCAAAATTTGTTAAAAAATATATGGATGGTGCATCACTTGTAAGAGAAGCTGTCAAAAGCTATTCAGATGAAGTTCAATCACGAGATTTTCCACAAATAAAGCACACATATTAAAATATGGATAGATTAGTAGAGATAGAAACTTTTAGCATGGAAGAGGAAAGTTCTGAAGTAACTTTACGTCCTGATGCTTGGAGTGAATATATAGGTCAAGAAAAAATTAAGAAAAATCTTGGTGTTTTTATAGAAGCAAGTAAAAAAAGAGATGAGGCCCTAGACCATGTTCTCTTTTTTGGACCTCCTGGACTTGGAAAAACTACTTTAGCATTGATAATTGCAACTGAAATGAATGCAAATATCAAAGTAACGGCAGCTCCAATGATAGAAAAAAGTGGTGATTTAGCTGCTATTTTAACAAATCTTGAAGAGGGTGATATTTTATTTATCGATGAAATTCATCGTTTAGCTCCTGCTGTAGAAGAGATACTTTACTCCTCTATGGAAGACTTTAGAATAGATATTATTATAGGGAGTGGACCAGCAGCACAAACTGTTAAAATAGATTTACCACGATTTACTCTTATCGGAGCTACTACACGTGCTGGTATGCTTTCAAATCCTCTTAGAGATAGATTTGGTATGAGTTTTCGTATGCAGTTTTACACATCTCAAGAGTTAGCAACAATTATCACTCAAGCATCTAATAAATTAAGTAAAGAGATAATAGAAGAAGCATCTTTAGAGATAGCCAAAAGAAGTCGTGGAACTCCACGGATAGCTTTACGTTTACTCCGCCGTGTTCGTGATTTTGCTGATGTTGCTGATGAAAAAGATATTAATTATAGTAGAACACAGTATGCTTTAAATGAATTGGGTATCAATTCTCATGGTTTTGATGAGATGGATCTACGTCTTTTAAATCTTTTAGCACAAGCGAAAGGTAGAGCGATGGGACTGAGTTCTATCGCTGCTTCACTAAGTGAAGATGAGGGAACAGTAGAAGATGTTCTTGAACCCTATCTTATTGCAAATGGTTTTTTAGAGAGAACTGCCAAAGGGCGAAAAGCAACACGTACAACCTATGATATTTTAAATATTACTCCACCAGAAACTATAAATAAAGCGGTTCACTAATGAAACAATATTTTTTTATAGCTCTCTTATTTGTAACTTCACTCTATTGGATGTATATTTTATATGCACCATTTTTACTAATAATAACTATCGCATCTTTACTTGCAATATCAACATCTGAAATTCAAAATTATTTAGAAAAAACTTTAAAAAATAAATTTCTAGCAGCTTTAACATCTACAATTTTACTTTCAGCTCTCTTTTTTGCTCCACTTGGGTATTTTTTAACAACACTTACTATAAAACTAAACTCCCTTGAACCTCAATTTTTTTATAATATAGAGATCTTTATAAAAGGTTTTATAGATACACCACCTGATTATTTACTTTTCATACAACCCTATATAAATGATGCACAAGATAGTATAAATATGCATACATTGACATCTTCAACTTTGGCTATAACTGCAAAAATAGGTGCATTTAGTGCTGGATTTTTGAAAAATGCTTTTTTAGTAGTTATTTTTTATTTTTTTGCACAATATAATGGTGCGCATATTAGTGCATTTTTAAAACGTGTTATTCAAGTATCAGCGAATGAAACAACTATATTGGTTAAAGATTTATCTTCTGTTATGAGTGTTGTTTTTTACTCTATACTTGTGAATGCAATGTTTCAAGGTATACTGTTTGGTGTAGCTGTTTCATTTATGGGATATAATGGTCTTTTATTTGGAATAATGTATGGTTTTACCTCTCTTATTCCTATTGTAGGTGGTGTTTTAATGTGGTTACCATTTATGATTTATCAACTCTCTATTGGAGAAATATCAAGTGCTATATTTATAGCTCTCTACTCTATTATTATAATTTCTATTATCGCAGATACATTTATAAAACCATTAATTATTAAAGAGATAAATATTAGATTACTAAAAGATAAAGATTTACGAATGAATGAACTAATTATCTTTTTTTCAATAATAGCTGGACTTACTACATTCGGATTTTGGGGAATGATTTTGGGACCAGCTATTACAGCTTTTTTCCTAACAATTTTAAAACTTTTTGAAGCTAGAACAAAAGAGTTTCATAACTAAATATTAAATTTTTTAAAGGTATAGTATGGCAGATATAGATGAAAATATAATTATTATAGAAGAAAATGAAGCTGCTGGTCTTGAGACAGAAGAGGAAAAAAATGACAATAATCTACCTGTTAAAGAAGTTGAAAATAATGAAGCAAAACAAAAAAAGATAATTATCTTTGCAGGGGCTGGTCTTGCTCTTGTACTAGTTATTCTAATCGCTGTTTTATTTGTAGTTAAATTATCAAAAAAAGATAATATTCCAGTTAATGATTCAGAAATATCTTTCATAGAACAAAAACTAGAAGAAAATAGAGAACAAGTAATAGAACCAAGTAAACTTGAAAATATGATTGCAAAAGCAAATCAGCTCTATGCAACTGGTTCTAAGCCAGATGCTTTACATTTATATGAGAAAATAGCCACATATAGTGAAGCAATCTCTCTTTATAATTTAGGTGTTGCTCAACTCAAAAATAAACAGTATGAAACTGCTTTATCAAGCTTTAAAAAAGCGATCAATAATGACGAGAAAGGTTGTGTAAGTTCTATAAATGCAGCTGTTTGTTCTTTACATCTTAAAGATAAAACAAGTTTTAAATATTATATAGATTTAGCACATGCTTATCTTCCAAATGAGATAGACTCTCCTTTATATTCCTATTACTATACTCTTATAAATTATTACAATAATAATTACTTAGAAGCCTTAACTGCTCTCAAATATAATCCATCAAATGAATATTCTGATGTTCAAAAACATCTTAAAGCTAAAATTTCTGCACTGTTTGGGAATGACTATGAAGCTATTGAAGCTATGGAAAAAGAGATTAATCCAATGGATGATTTTAATTTAGCACTTCTCTATGCTAGAATAGGAGATTATCCTCTTGCAATAAGCTATTTTGATGAAGCTATTAAAAAAAATAAAGAACCTATTAAAGCAACATTAGCGAGAGGTCTAATAAAACTTAAAGATGGTCAAATTCAAAGTGGTTCTAGTGATATAAAAGCTATTTCAGAAAAATTTCCTCAAGATATTTATAATCATTATCCAATAAAGGTAAAACTTAAAGATTCTCTTTTTAACTCAACAAAAGCACAAAAACATTATAGAGATGATATTCAAAATTCAAGACAAGTTACTTATCAAAAAATCTTTTATTTTTCTCCCTATAAAGTTTTTAATCCAAATATTGCCATTAACTATATTCAAAAAGGAAATGCAAATATGTTTATAGATAATATTAAGTCTGCTCAAAAGTATCTTAAAACAAGTGCATTATCATCAAATGTTAATATTGGTATAGCTAAAGCGATAAAAAAAGCACTTGAATTTAAAATACGTTCAGCTAATAAAGATTTACAAGCATTAATAAAGATAGAACCAAAACACTCTATCTTACATTATAATTTAGCATTAACTTATGCTCAAATGGGTAATATGATTAAAGCTCAAAAACATTTTATAAAGTCATATCATCTTGATGCAAAGAACTATTTATCAGGTATTTTTGCCGTAATGACAAGCCAACTTATTGATAAAAAAACTACTAAATTAAAGTCAATTCTTAAAGATAATATAATGAATGAAGACTCAACAGAAGAGATAGAACTTTATAGAGCACTTGTTCATATTTTAGAAAATCAACATATATCAACTATTGATTGGTTAGATAAAACCTATAAAGAGAGACCTCTTTATTTAGCTTTAGATATTATTATTAGTGATAACCTTAATAAAATGAATATTGCACAAGAAGCCTCTAGTAAACTAGTTAAACTTTTACCTAATGATATATTACCTCATATGATGTATATTGATAGTCATTTTTATAACTTAAAACCTACACTTTATGCCAATAAAGTATTAAATTATCTCAAAGAACAAAAATTTAACTTTAAAGATCTCTACTTTGGTCCAAATATTAGTAGAAATCTGTATATTCAACAGAATCTTATTACAGGTAAACTCTATTTCTTGAGACAACAGTTAAAAAGAGCTTTAACATCAACAGACTCAGATACAACAGAAATTCTTCTAGCTCTAGCTCTAGCATCATTCTACGACAGAGCATTTGAAGAATCATATACCATATATAATACCTTAATTGATGAGTTTGGAATAAGAGATGCTCATACACTATTTTTAGGGGCTATCGCATCAATAGCAGCAAAACATTCTGCAAATGCTATCGCTCTTTTAGAACTCTCTAAAATGAAGAATAAGAAGTTTCTTGAAAGCCGTTATGCATTAGGTTTATTATACTTAGAAGTAAATAATAATAGTGGAGCAACTATTCAATTAACTAAAGTTGATAAAGAGAAATTTATATCGGAGTATTTTGATTTTGAGATAGATGTAAATAAATTATTGTTTAAAAAACAGCAATAAAGACTCTTATTTAAAAGAGCCTAATAATGTTTGAGAACCGATAACCTTATTACCAGATTGTACCTCTAAATTAAAATTTTTAGGTAGATAAATAGAAGTTATTCCATTTACCATAAAACCATATCTTGATGCTACATTAATCAATTGATTCTTCTCAAGATTTACTTTAAGATTTTCAAAGCTTACTTTTGAAAGATGCTGAACCATAACTTTATCCAATGCTCTATTTTCAAATGTAATCAATATATTTTCATTGATTTTTTGAGCTAAATCAGAGGATAAAGGAAGCTTTGTTCCTTGAGTTATTGTTGAATTAATAATTTTTGCATCCATTGGAGAACGTAACAATCCAACATTAAGACATTTAGAATCTATTTCAACTCTATATGCATATTCAGAATTAATTAGATTTTCTATATAAACAATATTACCATCAACAGGGCTATAAACCATATTTTCCTCAAAAGAGGAAAGTTCTCGTTCTGGATTTCTATATATATATACAAAAAAAGCGATAAAAGCAACAGCTATAAAACTTAATATATCAAGATGTAAAAGAACAAATAGAATAAAAAAAGCGATAGAATAGCCTATATAACTCCAACCCTCTTTAGAAACTGGGGAAATATCATTATTCATCTATTTTCTCTTCTTTAATATTTTCAGAAGTCATTTTTGCATCTTCTTTAAGCTCATTTTCAATAGGATTATTATCTTGTTCTACTTTAGATTCGATACCATTCTCTTTTTCAAAGTTAATAATAATCTCTCTAACCTCTTCACCAGTGATATTCTCTTTTTTATAAAGAAGTTTAACCATCTCTTCGATAGCTTCTCTATACTCTTGAAGTGATGCTAAAACAGATTCATAATGCTCACTTAAAGATGTTTTAATAAACTCATCCATATTCTCAGCCATCTTTTCACTGTACTCACGAGTAGCTTGTTGTCCCCCACCTAAGAAAGATTGACGACTTTTTTCTAGTACCATAAGACCAGCTACATCACTCATACCATACGTTTGAACCATAGACTTAATAATATCCGTTGCACGCTCTAAATCATTTCCAGCACCCGTAGAGATTTCACCTATAAATACCTCTTCAGCAGCACGTCCACCAAGAAGTACATCAACTTCAGCAAAAAGTTCATGCTTTTGCATCATAAATTTATTCTCTTCAGGTTTATTAAGTGTATAACCTAATGCAGCTAAACCACGTGGAACGATAGAAACCTTAGAAACTTTTTTAGCACCATGAGTTATCTCAGCTAAAAGTGCATGACCACTTTCGTGATACGCTACAATTCTTTTCTCTTTAGGATTGATACGGCGAGATTTTTTAGCAAGTCCAGCTATTGCACGTTCTACTGATTCAAAAAGGTCTTTCTGTTTTACTGTTTTTTGACTTTTACGACCAGCAAGAAGAGCTGCTTCATTGATAATATTTGCTAAATCAGCACCAGCTAAACCAGCTGTTAAACGAGCTATCTCTTCTATCTCAACATCTTTATCCATCTTCACATTTTTCATATGAACATTTAAGATTTTAATACGACCTTCATAGTCTGGCTTATCAACAAGAACTTGTCTATCAAAACGCCCAGGTCTAAGTAAAGCGGCATCTAAAACTTCAGGTCTATTTGTTGCAGCTAAAATAATTACAGGAGTATCTGTCCCAAAACCATCCATCTCTGCAAGAAGTTGGTTAAGAGTTTGCTCTCTTTCATCATTTCCACCCATCATACCACCAGCAGAACGACTTTTACCGATAGCGTCTATCTCATCTATAAAAATAATACTTGGAGCATCTTTTTTCGCTTGTTCAAAAAGGTCACGAACACGTGCAGCACCAACACCAACAAACATCTCAATAAAGCTTGAACCACTTACAGAGAAAAATGGAACATCAGCTTCACCAGCAACAGCTTTAGCAAGAAGAGTTTTACCAGTACCAGGAGAACCAACAAGTAAAACACCTTTAGGAATTTTTGCCCCTATTTCAACATAACGAGCAGGATATTTAAGAAAATCTACAATCTCTTGAACTTCCTCTTTAGCTTCTTCAACACCAGCAACATCATCAAATTTAGTTTTCGGTTTTTCAGAGTTAATCATCTTTTGAGAATTACCCATTCCAAGAATACCACCACCCATACTTTTTTGCATACGACCAGCAAAAAACATCCAGATAGCCATAATCATTAAGAACGGAAATAACCAACCAAACATCTCAGTAAACCAGTTACTTTCATTGAAACCAGCATATTCGATACCCTGTTTATCAAGTTCTTCTACTAATTTAGTATCACCTTTTACAATTCTAGTTGTGTATATTGAACGACCATCTACAGAAAGTGCTTTAATATAACTCTGACCTATCTCCACTTTAGAGATACTTTTTGAACTTACTAAGCTTTTTAACTCAGAGTAACTTACTTGAACTGTTTTTTTCACTGTTGATGAGCCTGAATTATCTAAACTTTCGCCCTCTCCAACTAATGTTTTGAAAAGTAATATTATTACTACTGAAAATATAGCAAATGTGATTAATGGATTTTGATTAAAAAAATTATTATCACTATTTTTATTTTTATTTGACATTTATGTTTCTCTTCCTATTTCTTTTTTAAAATTAAAGTTACCCATTCATCTTGGGCAATTCTTTCTATAATTTCACAATCTTTGTAAAATTTTAAAACTTTTATCTCATATTTATCTAAAATACCTGAAAGCACTAAAATCGCATCATCTTTCATAGCATCTTTTAAATCTTTTGCTATAAACGTTAAAACATCCGCAACAATATTAGCAACAACTACATTATATTTAGAGTTACTAATAGAACAAGAACCTTCCCAAATATGGTTATATTCTAAACCGTTTAACTTTGCGTTTACAATCGAGTTCTCAACTGAGATAATATCTGTATCACAAGCATCAACTTTAGCACCTAATTTCATAGCACCCATAGCTAAAATACCGCTACCACAACCAACATCTATAAGAGTATCATCTTTTTTAACATACTTTGAAATAGCTTTCAAGGCTGAAGCTGTTGTTGGATGATGTCCTGTTCCAAATGCTAAGGCAGGGTCAATAACAATATTAATTAAATCTGGATTTGGTTCATTCCATGTAGGATGAATATAAAATTTATCTATCGCTAATGGCTGAATACTTTGTTGATATTCTCCAACCCAGTCACTATTTTGAAGTTTTGTTTGTGTACACTCTAACTCAATCGTTGTATTGAGAGCTTTTTGAAGGGCTTCATTAAACTGTTCTAAACCCCAACTAATAGTTTCCAAATCATCTTCATTTCTAATAATAAAACCATTTTCAATTTCTTCGAAACCTACAGGAACTGTATCTGATAAAAAGTCTGAAAAGAGAGAGTGATGAGAGGAAACTTTAACTACTAATTCATAATAATGCTCTTGCATTATTATGAAACACCCATTACAGCACCAAGTTTTTCTTTTAGTACTTGAGGAGTAAACGGTTTAACAATATAGTTATTTACACCAGCTTTAAGAGCTGTAATAACTTCAGCTTTTCCACCCTCTGTTGTAACCATAATGATAGGAGTATCTTTAAAACGATCATCTGCACGAACTTTTTTAACAAGTTCAAGTCCATTCATCTCTGGCATATTCCAGTCAGTGATAAGCATATCAATATCGGGATTTTTATCCATCTGATCCCAGCCTTCAACACCATCAGCACCTTCTAATACATCTTTATAACCAAGACGAGCTAATGTATTTTTAATAATACGACGCATTGTAGAGCTATCATCAACAACAAGTAATTTCAATGGAAATCCTTTTCTTTAAAATATATATAAAATTATTGCCATAATAATAGCAAATTTTTGTTTGTTTTTCTATTAATCTAATAGTTTAAACATCTTAGGTAAATCAAGAGTTCCCTCATAATAAGCTTTACCAATAATCACACCATCAACCTCTTTAGTCGCTATAAGAGCTTCAATATCTCCAGCATCTTTTACACCACCACTAGCTATTGTACTTACACCACTAGCACGTGCAATATCTAAAGTAAATTCAACATTTACACCACTCAAAGTTCCATCTTTACCAACATCTGTACAGATAATAGCTTCAACACCAGCATCTGCAAACTCTTTTGCCAAGTCTGTTGCTTTCATCGTAGATACTTCGCCCCAACCCTCAACAGCTACATAACCATCAATAGCATCTATTCCAACAGCAATAGGATATTTTTTAGCCATATTTCTTACAAATTCTGGGTCTTTAACAGCGATAGAACCTAAAATAATTCTATCAATTCCTATCTCTAACATCTTTTGAATAGTAGCTTCATCACGAATCCCACCACCAAGTTCTAATTTAACATTACAGTTTGCACGTATCTTGATAATAGAATCCAAATTTTTAGGCTCTCCTGCAAATGCACCATTCAAATCAACTAAATGAACCCACTCAGCACCCATCTCTTCAAACTTTTTCACAAGTTCATAAGGCTCATTTGAGTAAATCTTAGCACTATCCATAAGACCTTTAGTAAGTCTAACAGCTTTTCCATCTTTTAAATCTATCGCGGGGTATAACGTCATTTTTTTTCCTTGAATAAGTTTTGTAGTTTTTGTTTTAAGGGGTTGAAGTTTTTATGGTTAAAATCGAAAGGATGCTTTTTTTGTTCAAATACTATTACTACCATCCTCTAACCTCGTTTTCTTGTTCTATTTCATCAAGAAACCATTCATAAGGATATATCATTGCATTTATGTTAGATTTATCATCTTTTCCAAGTTCTACAAAACTAATATTCTCATCTTCCAACTCTTTAGAAACTCTAGCAAAAGACTCTATGCACTCTTTTGAATGAGTTGTTGCGAATACTTGAACATTGTTATCTTTAGATAGTTCTAAAATTATTCTCCACATATCATCAAGTTTTGTATAATGAATACCATTTTCTATCTCATCTATAAAAACAATACCATTTTTTAAACTAAGAAATAAAGTCAGATGAACTATATATTTATACAAACCATCGCCTAGTTCATTCAAATGCTGAAATTTTCCACTAGCTTTTAATCTACATTTTGGTTGAGACTTGATAAACCTAAAAGTATCAACAGAATTATCAAAAATATTGATAGCAATATCTATATCTTTTTCTAATCCATTTTCCATTATTTCGGAATAAATATCTTCAAAAACAATAGGACTTAATTTCATTCCATCTATAAAATAACAACTATCATCATTTGATATTGATAATTCTTTAAGAAGATTAATTGTTGTTCTCTTGAGATTGGATTTGATAATTCCTTTATCTAATTGGTTTATTTTTTCTAAAATATATTTATGAATATAATCTGTACCAATACCTTTATTAAATTGTGTAAGAATATCTATTTTATATCTTGATAATGTAACTTTACTTAAAGCAGTAGCAGTGTATTTATAAGTATTAATATAACAAGCCTCCATAAAAGCCGTCTTCCCAACATTATTTTTCCCACCAATAAGATTAACTCTCTTAAATCCCTCAGCTTTAAAACCATTAAAACATTTAAAGTTATCTATCTCTATATTTTTAATAAAATGTTCGCTCATATTAATCCCTCATTATAAAAAGTACAATCTCATCAGCCAAAAGATAATCAATATTATAAAAAATATCATCTTTTTTAACTAACTTCTTCTCTTCAACCAATATATCGGCAAATTTTACCTCATCTTGATTTAATATCGTAGAAGATACACCTATCTCTGAGCGTAATCCTAAAAATATTTTCTCTATTTTCATATCTTTATTATCAAGAGTTTCAACTCTTCTCTCTAATGGGTTTTCTATATATTTTTCTACTGAACTATCTGGATAAAACCTTTTATCATCAAGTTTCCCAACAGCACCACACCCTGCCCCAATATAATCTTTATATAACCAATATCCAATATTATGAGAAGATTGATATGTTCCAAAATTACTTATTTCATATTGTTTAAAACCTTTTTTCTCTATGGTTTCAAAAAGCCAATTTGTAATTTCTAGTTGTTCACTAGACATCTGAGGTTTTTTCTCAAAAAGTGTATTCTCTTCTATTGTCAAAGCATAAGCACTTATATGATTGATAGGAAGTGAAAAAGCTATATCTATATCATTTTGTAATAGCTCTTTTGTATCGCCTAATGTTGCATAGATTAAATCAAGGGATATATTTTTAAATCCCACTTTTTTTGCATCTAATATCGCATTTTTTGCTTGTTGAAAAGTATGCGCTCTATTTAAAACCTTGAGCTTTTTTTCATCAAAACTTTGCACTCCAAAACTTATACGATTGACACCTAAGTTTTTCATACCCTCTAGCCATTTATAAGTAGCACTATTAGGATTTGCTTCGGACGTTATCTCTATATTTTCATCTAAATAAGAAGATAAGAGTTTAAAAATAGGCTCATAAAGTTCAGGTGATATAGTTGATGGTGTTCCTCCACCTATAAAAACAGTTTCTATTGAATTTTCAACTGCTTTAAAATGTTTTAACTCATACTCTATCTGAGTATAAAGTGCTTTCATATACTCTTGTTTGAGATGAAATTTATCTACATAGGAGTTAAAAGCACAGTAGGAACATTTAGAATCACAGAATGGGATATGTATATATAGTAGCATTTTTGGATTATATCATTTAAAGCTAAAAAACAACACTCTCACACATAGCCATACGTGAATAATCGTTTAAATATTCTTTCATCATTTTGTCATATTTTATAAAATCATATTTATTAGAAGTTACTAAGTCAAAAACCTTTAAATGTCTTCTATTTTGTAAAGTAGTCTGAATAACGACACCTGCATAGCTAATTAATATATCCCCATCAACTATCCCTAACATCTTATAATCCATATATCTCATATCATAAATAAGGTCCTCAAACTCTTTATAAGAAAGGTCTGTATGGGTTTGGGAAATGACATCATATATCGTATAAAGTTCTTTTAAATCTAGTTCTCTTATTTGCATAATGATATTTTAGCTAAAAATCATAGGCTTTAAGAAAAATATCGAAATAATATCTGTATACTGTCAATTGACTTTGCATAATGATAAATAAAAATATAACGACTGGAAATTAACATTTTTAAACAACTAGCAATTATTGGTCCGACAGCATCTGGAAAAAGTGACTTAGCGATTAGAATTGCTCATAAAATTGATGCTTATATATTATCGATAGACTCACTGAGCATATATACTGAGATCAATATAATCTCCGCAAAACCATCAACGAGTGAGCTTGATAGTGTTAAACACTTTGGAATAGATGTTTTAAGACCCAACGAATATTTTAATGTAGATTTATTTATAAACCTTTATCAAAAAGTCGTAAAGATATGTAAAGAAGATAATAAGAACTTAATCATTATCGGTGGAACATCTTTTTACCTGAAATCACTTATGCAAGGTTTATCTACAATTCCAAAAATAGATAAACAAACTTCAACAATAGTACAATCAAAACTTAAAAATCTTCCAACAACTTATGCTTTTTTATCAGAGATAGACCCTCTTTATATGAAAAACATAACTCCAAATGATAAATATAGAATAGAAAAAGCACTTCTTATCTATGAAGCTTCTAAAATTCCTCCAACAGAATGGTTCAAACTTAACCCTCCTCAACCAATTATAGAAAATCTTGATATTTTTAATATAGAAGTTGATAGAAAAACTATAAGAGAACGAATATCCAAACGTACCCTTAAAATGTTAGAGATGGGCTTAATAGATGAAATAGCATATTTAGAACAAAAATATACACGCACTCCAAACTCTATGGGTGCGATAGGTATAGTAGAGGTTTTAGAATATTTTGATGGTAAGGTTAGCAAAGAGGAGATGATTGAAAATATTTCAATTCATACTGCTCAACTAGCAAAACGTCAACAGACTTTTAATCGAACTCAGTTTGAAAATATAATTAATGCTCCATTAGAAAAATTGGAAGCGATTATTCTTTCACAAGTTGCCCATAAGCACTAGGAACTCTATCTCGTAAAAGTCCCCAATACTCACGCTGTTTTGCATTTTCTTCTAAATCAAAGTCAGCATAAATAATTTCCTCTTTATCTCTTTGAGCTTCTGCAATTTTTTTACCTGTATAGTCAGTTATAAAAGATGAACCATAAAAAGTTAAACTACAACTCTCTCCAACTTCTTCACCATATCTATTTGCAACAACAACGGGAACAGTATTTGTAGCTGAATGACCCATCTGAACTCTTTGCCAATGCTCTTTAGAATCTAACTCTATCTCAGGTTCACTTCCAATAGCTGTAGGGTAAAAGATAATCTCCGCACCCATTAAAGCCAAAGCACGTGCTGTTTCACAAAACCATTGATCCCAGCATATTCCTACACCTATTCGACCATAAGTCGTATTATAAACTTTAAAACCACTATCACCCTCTTTAAAATAAAACTTCTCTTCATACCCTGCACCATCAGGGATATGTGTTTTACGGTAGTTGTCCATAACAGTTCCATCACTATTAATAACAACAAGAGAGTTAAAATACTCTAGCTCGGCATTTTCAAAATAACTAACTAATATAACTACATTTAACTCTTTAGCTATTTTACTAAAATGTTCTATTAATTCGTTATTTTCTCTTTTCTTTGCCCAATCAAAATATTTTTCATCCATATCTTTACAAAAGTAAAGACCAGAAAATAGTTCTGGTAAAAGTATAATCTGCGCACCATTTTTTGCACTTATTCGAACTAATCTCTCTGCTTTATCAACATTTGAAATTTTATCCTCACTCATACTCATTTGGATAGCAGATACTTTTACCATAAAAACTACTAACCTCTACCAGTAATGTCGATTAGGTGGTAACCAAATTGTGTTTGAATTGGACCATATAGTACACCAATATCTCCACTAAAAATAGCTTTATCAAACTCTGGAACCATTTGACCAGGACCAAATTTACCTAAATCTCCACCTTGAGCTGATGAAGGACAAGATGAATTAGCTTTTGCTACATCTCCAAAATCTGAACCGTTATCTATCTCTGCTTTTAACTCATTACACTTTTCTTCACTATCTACTAGAATATGTCTTGCTGTTGCCCATGCCATATTTTTTTCCTTAATTAATTTTAGGGATAGATTTTACTATATTTTTTCTTGCTTTAAAGTATTATTAACTTAGATAATTAAATTTTATTAATATTATAATTAAAATCTCACTTATGTATTATTCTATAAATTTAATTTTACTGGAGAAAAAATGAAAAAAATCATTTTAGGAGCATTAACTGCTACACTATTATTTGCAGGATGTAGTTCAAAAGAGACAAATGAAAACATTGTACCTAAGTTAGTTCTTGGAAAAAGTTTAGAAAAAGTTAGTCTAACTGACCAATTTGAGAAAGTACATAAGATAGATGCTACAACTAAAACTGTTGTTTTTGCATTTTCAAAAGATGGTGCGCATACGTGTAATGACTATTTTAACACTAAACCTGCTACTTATCTTCAAGATAATAACACACAGTTTATTGCAGATGTAAGTGCAGCCCCTTCTCTTATTAGAAGTCTGTTTATTATGCCTGGATTAAAAGATTTTAAACATACAGTTTTAATTTTAGATGATAAGCAAGTAGCTTCAGAGTTTCGTGCAGATATGAATACTGAAAAAATTGTAGTTATTTCACTTGATAATCATAAAGTAAGTAATATTAAAAATATCACTACTCAAGATGAATTAATTTTAGCAATCGAAAAATAAGCAAAGAGAGAGTATTTTTTAATACTCTCTATAAAGGCTCAGGTTTACCTATATAATAACCTTGTGAAAACTCTATATCTAACTCATTTATAATATCAAAAATAGCTTCATTTTCAATATACTCAGCTATAACTTGCATATCTTGTTTTTTTGCAAAACTTACTATTGTTTCCACAATATTACGTGAAAAATTATCATTTACTATATTTTTAATTAAACTTCCATCTATTTTAAGTATGTCTGGTTGATACTCTAAAAGACGTTCAAAATTTGAGTATCCTGATCCAAAATCATCTATTGCTATCTTAATACCTTTAGATTTTACAACTTGAATAAACTCTTTAATAAGCTCAAAGTTTTTTGCTGTTTCATCTTCTAAAAGTTCTATAATTACTCTATGACACTTGCTTGAGTTATCAATAACATTATAAATAAATTCTCTTGTTTCATCACTTTCAATATCAAGAAAAGAGATATTAATAGAGATACTCATATCTTCATCAATTTTATCTAACATTGCAAAACTATTTTCAATTACTATTTTAGTGATTTGATTATAATATCCACCTTTTTTAGATGCTTCTAAAAAGAAATAGGGACTTAAAATTTTATCATCTTCTGTTTTTAGCCTTACTAATGATTCATATTTTTCTATTTTTTTTGTTTTATTATTATATAGAGGTTGATAAAAAGAGAGTATATTTTCTTTTTCTATTGCTAACTTAATCATATTGATAGTTTCTATATTTTTAGACATTTCTATTCTTATTTGAGATGCTAAACCATCAGCATTTATAATATATTTATCTCCTCTTATTAACTCTTTTAATCCAAGTTTTGCATTTTCAAAAATATCATCTTTACCTGTACTAAAACTTACTAGAACACCAATATTAAATTCATAACCATCTACTGAATATTTTCTTTTTTTTATATTTTCTTGAAATTCCTTAATTAATGATGTTTTTTCATTAATAAACTCTTCACAGCTGTTAATCATTCTAATAAAAGCAAATTCACCATTTTCCAACCTATATACTTTGTTGAACAAGCAATTATCAGGAAAAGCTTTTAAGATTGTTTCTTCTATTTTTTTTTCTAATTGAGTGATAGTATTTGAATTATAAAAATTTTCCAACTCTTCAAAACCATCTATTTTGGCTATTACTAAAGCACTAAACTCTGAAGATTTAATCATATCTTGTAAAAGAAGTTTTTGATTCATCAGATTATCAATAGTATGTCTAAAAGCGATATATTCTAATACAATACCAGCTTCATCTAAAATAGGGACTATGGTACTATCAACATGATACATATCACCATCTTTTGTTCTATTTTTTAATATACACTTAAATACATTTTTACTTTCTATCGTTGACCACATTTTTTTAAATACTTTATCATCAGTGTCTGGATGACGAATAATGCTATGTGTTTTTCCTATCGCTTCCTCTCTCGTATAGCCACTAACTTCACAAAACTTATCATTAACACTCAAAATAATACCATTAACATCTGTTTTAGAGATAATTTCACTTACGCCTAAAGCATTTTGTAAATCATCAAACTCTTTAGATTTTCTTTGTAAAAAATTATTTTTACTCATTAATAATTTTTTACTTTTTTCATGAGATTTTTTAAGTTTAAAATAGAAAAATAAAACAGTAGAAATCAATAAAAGCATCGTTACTAAAATATATAAAAGATTAAAATTATTTTTTGTATCAATTTTTGTTAGAAGATAACTCTTATCTATCTCTAAACTAATAATTCCGCGTAACTCACCAAGTTTATAACCAAATGCCTCAGTATAATTTTCTTGTATAATTTTTGGAGCATCTTCAACTTTACCATGACATGTTAAACAAGCTTTTGTAATATAAAGAGGTTCATAATATTTATATATATGATTTATAGAATCTTTAAATATATACTCTTTAGTTCCCGATTTTTCAAATGCTCTAATAATTTCAAGTTCCTCTTTATTAGCTATATTTACGGGATTACGAGGATTGTCTGATACTGTTCTTAAAATAACTTTAGCATTTAAAGATTGGGCAAAAGTAGCACTAATTTCATTGGATGTTTTTACAGGAAGGAGTTCAATAGTTTTTTTATCAATTTTTATATCATGGTTAATAAATTTATGTAGGTAGGTACTTCTAAAAGATTTAAAAAGGTGAGTAATTGATTTTGCTTCTTCAATCAAAATCACTTTACGAATTATGGTATTTTCTTGTATCGAAATATAACTATGAATAATACTTAAAAAAAATAAAAAAAATATTCCTAAGAGAAGAATTTTACAACTATTATCTTTACACATTTTAAGCCTTTTAACTAATTGAGAAATTATATCCTTATTTTAAAGAATAATCTCCCAATCATTAAAAAAACTTATTTAGTTTCTAAAACTTCTATAGAATTAATAGCATCTTGACCTTCAATGGATGCTAAAACATCAAAACTAGCAGAGTCATCTTTATCAATAGCACCAAAAACTGTATGAACACCATCTAAATGAGGAGTATCAACAAAAGTGATGAAAAATTGACTTCCACCTGTATTTGGACCAGCGTGAGCCATAGAAAGTGTACCGGGAACGTGAACAGATGTATTTGTAGATGTTTCACAAGCAATAGCCCAATCAGGTCCGCCTGTTCCAGTTCCAGTTGGACAACCACCTTGAGCCATAAAACCAGGGATTACACGGTGAAAGTTTAAATTATTGTAAAAACCTGTATTTGCTAAATGTGCAAAGTTTGCAACAGTATTTGGAGCTTCTTCTGGAAACATTTTTAACCAAATATCACCTTTACTTGTAGATACTTTTGCGTATTGTAATTTTGCTAGTTCATCAGCACTTAAATTGTACTCTTTTAATTGAGTTCTTCCAAACATATAGATACCTTTTATTTTTAAATTTTCTAATTATAGTTAAATAATCTAAAAATATAATTTAACTATTTTGAGTGTAAATTTTTTCTAAAAGTTCTGTTTGTTTTTTAGCTTCTGCAAGTCTTTGTTTATTTACTACAAATGAATCAAGTAGTAAAATTAAAAAGAGTGAAACTAAGATATATAAAAAGGTTATAAAGAAAGATAGGGCGATGCCTAAAATGAGGAAAGTTTTAAAAACGATAAGAGCACCAAAAAGGACTATTGCCCATGATGCTCCTAGCAAAAAGCTTATAATACGTTCATAAATATCTTTTTGCATAAGTTATGTAAAAGACCTAGTGATCTTCAATAGCAACAGCAGAACCTAAGTAAACTGTTGTAAGCATCATAAAGATAAATGCTTGTAATAAAGCCATAAAAGTAAGTAATGCGAATGGAATCATTGGTAACAACCAAGGAGCAAGCATTAAAATTACCATTAAGAACATATCATCACCTTTTACATTTCCAAATAAACGGAAAGATAAAGAAACAAGACGAGAAAAATGAGAAACAATCTCTATTGGAAACATTAACCAATATAACCACCAAACTGGACC
>CAZXSD010000003.1:0-48694 GCA_964642985.1 uncultured Sulfurimonas sp. | reverse complement strand
TAATATTTGATGCAACACACTCTGTTCAGATGCCAACAGCTGAAAATGGTAAAACGGGTGGCGATAGCTCAATGGTTCCCTACCTTGCAAAAGGTGCAGCAGCAGTTGGGGTTGAGGGTTTCTTTTTTGAGACACACTTTGACCCAAGTATCGCTTTGAGTGATGGTCCAAATATGTTGAAACTTGAAGAGTTGGAAAAACTTGTGGAGACGATTAAAAAGATTAGGGAGATATAGTTATGATAACAGTTACCATTGATGACCCAGAGTTAGAAAGAGTCTATCGTAGTTTTAATGGAGATGATGAAAAGTTTTCAGAATATCTTTCTCTTACTACATCGGCAAATAACCTAGAATATGGTTTAGATATAGAGATGTTAGAAAAGGCTTATGATGAAGCAGATAATGACGAGAGTAATGATTTAGATCATAATGAAGTTTGGAAAAACCTATTTGCAAAATATGAAAAAAATTAAATATTCAAAAATCTCTGAAAATGATTTAGTAAATATCTTTACAATTATTTATCAGGATAAGCAAACTGTTGCCAAAGAGTATCTTTTAAAAATAAAAGGTTATATTGAACTTTTAAAAACAAGTCCAGAGATGGGTAAAGATTGTAAAAAAAGTGGATTTAATCGTGATTGTAGAGTTCTATACTACAAAAATTATACAATTTTATATCAAATATATAAAACACATATAAGTATAAAAAGAGTTCTAAACTCAAAACAAAATTACAAAGGAAAATAAATGAACTTAGTTGAAGGTAAATTAAGAGTAGTAAATGGCAAAAAAATCGCCATTGTAAGTACAAGATGGAACCATTTTATAGTAGATAGATTAGTAGAGGGTGCAAAAGATGCTTTTGACCGTCACGGTGGAAATGATGAGGATTTAACTCATGTATTAGTTCCTGGGGCGTATGAGCTTCCAATGGTAATTGACCAACTCCTAGCTAGTGGTAAATATGATGCAGTTTGTGCTTTAGGTGCAGTTATCCGTGGGGCAACTCCTCATTTTGATTATGTATCTGCTGAAGCTACTAAAGGTATCGCTTCTGTATCATTACAACATAGAAAACCTGTTTCATTTGGTTTGCTTACTACTGATACGATTGAACAAGCGATAGAGAGAGCTGGTACAAAAGCTGGTAATAAAGGTTTTGAATCTATGACTGTTATTATCGAACTTTTAGATTTATATGAGGTACTTTAATGGCTACTAGACATCACGCTCGTATGGCAGTTGTAACACTTTTATATGCTTTAGATTTGGGAAATAAAAATAGTGATGAACATGCAGATGAGATTTTAGAAGAGAAAAAAATCCGTAACAAGCAAAAAGATTTTGCACTTAATCTTTATAATGGAGTTCTTGAACATTTAGAGAGCTGTGATAAAGCGATAATTGAACACTTAAAAGAGTGGGATTTTGAACGTTTAGGGGCTATTGAAAGAGCTACTCTTCGTTTGGCTACTTATGAAATTTTATTTGGCGAACTTGATTCTGCTGTTGTTATTAATGAAGCTGTTGAGATTACTAAATCATTTGGTACAGAGCAATCTCCTAAATTTATCAATGGTGTTTTAGACGCTATATCTAAAGACAAGTAGTAACAATGTACAAATTTTTCTTTTTAGTTACTTTTTTAAGCTCATTAGCCTTTGGTGCTAATGAGTGTATCGGTTGTCATAGTGGTATAGAACATATTCGCTCTGAGAGTTCTGGAATGATGAAAGCTATTTTAGATGTAGCTGATAAAGCAGGACACAAAGGCAATGACTGTATCGTATGTCACGGTGGTAATCCAAGTGCTAAAGAGAAAAAGAGTGCGCATTCTGGAACTGTTCAATATTTTTTAAAGAATAAAGGTCCAAAAGAGTATTACCCAGCACCAGGGAGTACATGGATTAATCAGAACACTTGCGGAATGTGTCACCAAGAGCAGGTAGATGCTCAAATGAATTCACTTATGATGACTGAACAGGGTAAAATCCAAGGTGCATTGTGGAGTTTTGGTGGTAAAAATGGATACAAACACGATATAGGAAACTATAAAACAAAAAATCCTGATGACCCTCACAAACGTTTAGGAACAGAGAAATATAAAGCGTATATGAATAAACTCTCATTAATGGAACCTCAAGCCTTTCCAAAAGAGATGAAAGAGTTACCACAAGCGCCTACGGCTGAAGAGGTTGAAAAAGACCCATCTTTAGCAGTCTATACATATCTACGCCAAGAGTGTTTACGTTGTCATACGGGAAGTAAAGGGCGTCAAAAGCGTGGAGATTTTAGAGGAATAGGGTGTGCTTCTTGTCATATTCCCTATTCAAATGAGGGATATTATGAGGGTGGCGATAAAGCGATAGATAAAAAAGAGCGTGGTCATCTTCTTGTTCACTCTATCCAATCTTCTCGTGATGCAAAAGTAAAAGTTCACGATGTTGAATACTCTGGAATTCCTGTTGAGACATGTTCTACTTGTCATAATCGTGGAAAACGTATAGGTGTCTCTTACCAAGGTTTAATGGAAAAACCATTCTCTGGACCTTACGACCACGAGGGAAATGCACAACCTAAACTTCATACTAAACGCTATATGCATATGCAAGAGGATATTCACTTTCAAAAAGGGATGCTGTGTCAAGATTGTCACACATCTAACGATATGCATGGAGATGGTTTTTTAGGTGGTGCAAATGCTGCTGCTGTTGAGGTTGAATGCCAAGATTGTCATGGAACTACAAAGGCTTATCCGTGGGAGTTACCACTAGGGTATAGTGATGAATTTAACACTACTGCAATGACTGGAGAAGCTCGTGGAACAACGGATACTATGGCTGAGTATCTTAAAATGGGAAGTTATAATAAACCAAGAGATGGCTATCTTTTAACTGCTCGTGGAAACCCTTTAACTCACACTGTTCGTGATGGAAATGAGATTCTTATGCACCTTGCAAGTGGAAAAGATGTTGTTTTACAACCACTTAAAAAGCTTAAAGAGGAGGAGAAACTCTCTCCTAAAGGCTTACTTGCGATGGATAGTATCTCAGCACATAATGATAATATGGAGTGCTACACGTGTCACGCTTCGTGGGCACCTCAATGTTATGGTTGTCACGTGAAGATAGATTATTCACAAGGGAAACAGAACCCCGATTATCTTCAAGCATCACACGACCACGATATTCACGGTCAAACGGGTGGAATGAAAGATATGCGTAACTATCTTGTAGATGGTCAAGTAACGGAGACAAGAAGTTTTATGAGATGGGAAGACCCACCATTGGCACAAAATGGAGAGGGACGAATAAGCCCTACAATCCCAGGATGTCAAACGACTATAACTGTTATAGGGAAAGATGGAAAAGCTCTTTTACAAAACCATATATATAAAATTCCAAATGTTGAAGGTGCTGGTGAAGAGGGACAAAATGCAATAGACATGGCTCCTGTTCAGCCTCATACTATAAGTAAAGAGGGAAGAAGTTGTGAGTCTTGCCATACAACTAAAAAAGCTATGGGTATGGGAATAGGTGGCTCTAAAAGTACAAGAGATCCATCTATTACAACTATTACCGATATTATGACTGCTGACGGAAAAGTACTTCCTACTATTGTAGATGAGCAGATGCCTAGAATTGCGAATTTACATTATGACTATTCTAAATTTTTAGATGAAAATGGGACACAACTCCAAACTGTTGGACATCATTGGAAGTTATCTGGACCATTGAGTAAAGAGCAACGAGATAAATTAGATAGAAGTGGTGTATGTTTTTCGTGTCATCAAGATATGCCGAGTGGAAATCTTGCTGTATCGGCTATGACTCACGTTGCTAAAATGGTTGATTTGAATGTGGATAATAAGTTACATAATGAGATTTTGAATAAGAGTTTGAATTTGAGTGCTTGGGTACAGGTATTTGGTGTATTCTTTGGTTTAACAATCATTTTATTTGGATTTAGATTTTTAAGGAAAAAATACTTTGGATAATAATATAATAAATGAATATGAAAAAGATGTACAAGTAGATGAGTCTATAATAGATAATATATCTATCGTAAATCCATTTTCAACAAAAGATATTAAAATTACTAATGCCATCGTTTTATTACCCTCAATAATTAATCGATTAAAATTTAATGAAATTGTTAATCCTGATTTTCAAAGAAATGCTGATTTATGGACAAATAAACAGATGAGTCGATTAATAGAATCTATTTTACTAAAACTTCCTTTACCTGTATTTTATTTTGATGTGAGTGACCCTGAAAAATGGATTATTGTCGATGGATTACAACGTTTATCGACAATCAAAAAGTTTTTTGTTGATAAAAAATTGATTTTAAATCATTTAGAATTTTTAACTGATTTAAATGGTTTATATTATGATGATTTAGACAGAAGTTTTCAAAGGATTATTGATGATACAGAGTTTATTACATATAAAATAGAAGCACAAACACCTAAAAAAGTTAGATATTCTATCTTTAATAGAATAAATACTGGTGGACTATCTCTCAATGCACAAGAGATTAGACAAGCATTAAATCAAGAAGGTAAAGGTGTCAGTTTCCTAAAAGAAGTTTGTGATGATAAAAATTTTAGAGAAATTGCAAAAGTTAGTCCAAAAAGAATGCTAGATAGAGAGTTAGTATTAAGGTTTATTGCATTTAAATTAACTAACTATAAAGAATTTCCTTTCAATAATATGGGAGAATTTTTAGATGATGCTATGGAAAAATTAGATGTTATTCAAAATGAAGAAGAATTAATAAATCTTAAAAATGATTTAATTAATACATTGGTTTTTTCAGAAAAAATACTTGGTAAACAACATAGATTTAGTCGTTCAATTGCAGATGAAAAAAAAACAAATACATTAAATAGGTCGCTATTTGATGTAATTACAGTTTGTTTTAGTGAAATAAATGATAAAGAACGATTCTTTAATAAAAAGATAATTTTTATGAATCGATTTCTAATGTTATTAAAAGATGAACAAAGTGAATTTTCAAAAGCTATAACAGAAGGTACCAGTGCTAAAAGTGTTATAGAAAAAAGATTTGAAATAATGAATAGCTTAATTCAAGAGGTTTTAAATGAAAATTGATAGAGTAGAAATAAAGAATTTTAAAAGCTTAAAAGATGTAGATATTGAATTAACAAATTTAACACTTATTAGTGGTGTAAATAGTACTGGTAAATCTTCCTTTATTCAAGCATTATTATTGTTAGTACAAAATAAAAATAGTATAAATAATTTAACAAATTTTGAAATGATTAAATCACTTGGAAAAGGTGATGATACATTATTAAAAACTCTTACACAAATGTATGAAAACAGTTCTCTTGTATTGGATGGAAAGTATGTGGAATTAGGAAATAAAAAAGATATATTATATCAAGAAGTTTTTGATGAAGATATAATAATTAATGTCTATTCAAAAGATAAATATTTAAAGACAAATTATAATAAAAATTTAAAAATTAACATTGATATTAGTAATCCTATTGATTATTTAACATTTAATTTATTTTTAAATAATTTTCAATATATAAAGACTGATAGAGTATCTCCAGCTATTACTTATAAATTATCAGAAATAGATATAAAAGAAAATTTAATTGGATTAAATGGTGAATATACAGCTCATTTTTTAGCTGAAAATAATAATAAAAATATATTTATAGAAGCACTTGTTCATCCAAGCCCTAATCGTAAAACTAAACAATTATTAGAAAATACATCGTTATGGTTAAGTGAAATTAGTCGAGGAATAGATATCGACTCAACAATGAATCCATCTCAAAATAATGTTACATTAACATATAGCTATGTTTATGGTAATAATAAAACAAATAAATTTAATCCATTAAATGTTGGATTTGGTATCACTTATGTACTACCAATTATTGTATCTATTTTAAAATCAAAGCCAAATGATTTAATAATCATTGAAAATCCAGAATCTCACTTACACCCAGCAGGACAATCAAAAATGGCTGAACTCTGTGCTATTGCATCTGCAAATGGTGTACAAATAATTATAGAAACACATAGTGACCATTTTTTAAATGGGATTAGAGTAGCTACTAAAAAACATATATTAAAGCCTGAAGATACAAGTATTTATTATTTTAGAAAAAATATAGATGAATTAGAAACAAAAATTGATACTATAAATTTAGATGAATATGGAAATATCGATAATTATCCTAAAGGTTTTTTTGACGAATGGGATAATAAGTTAGATGAATTGTTAGGTTTATAAATTGGATATATTACTTAATGAATTGTCTTTAGATGGGCAATTCACAGATAAAGATATATTTTTAGACAACTTAGAAAATTTACTCTATACTATTAAAGTAATTGAACAATTAAAATTCAGCCTTTTAAAAGATTATTCTTTTTTTAACTCACAAGTTACAAATAGTGAAAGCTTTATTGAAATTGCTCAATCTAAAGATAATAGAGTTAGAAAACTAAAATCTTTTTTATTAAGATTATCAAATAATCCTCCTTTTTGGAATACGGAACAAGAACATAATTGTAGTGATAATAGTTATATTTTTAATTCAAATAATATATGTGAAACTTCATTAGCTGAAAGTTGTGAACGAGATAAATTTATTTTATCATTTAAACATAATGATTATTTAGAATATAACTTATTAATTAAAAAAAATACTAATAAAATAAATCTTTATAATATTTTGGATAGAAATCTTTTTTTAGATTATATTTTTAACTTAGATAAAATTATACCTTTAGAATATTGTAAGTTAAGGTTTAAAAATACAAATTTAGATTTTACACTACTTGATGAAATTACTGGATTTAATTTATTAAATAAAAAACAAGTAAAAGAATATATTAGTAGTTTTATAAAATTTTCTTTGATGGAATGGATAAATATTGATAATGATGTTGGATTTCAATATAAGCCTTATACTGGAGATATTTTTAAAAAGACTAAGTATGCAATGAAAAATATAAAAAAGTTTAGAACATCTCAATTATATAGATGTTTTGGTTATAGGCAAGAAAATATATTTTATGTTATTCAATTTGAAATTAACCATAAAATTAGTGATAATGGGTAAAAGTAAAATAAATAAAGGAGAAACTAAATTGAATAAAAGATTAACAAAAGAGGAAGCACTAAACCTTATAAAAAATGCAGATCTAAAAGAACTAGGTCGCATGGCTAGTGCAAGAAAAAAAGAGTTACACCCTAAAGGTATTACAACATTTGTAATAGATAGAAATATTAACTATACAAATATCTGTTGGGTGGATTGTAAGTTTTGTGCATTTTATAGACATGAAAAAGATGCAGATGCCTATGTACTTACATTTGATGAGATAGATGTGAAGATAGATGAGCTTCTTGAAATCGGTGGAACGCAGATACTTTTTCAAGGGGGGGTGCATCCTAAACTTAAAATAGAGTGGTATGAGGATTTAGTAGAGCATATTCATACTAAATATCCTACTATTACTATTCATGGATTTAGCTCTATTGAGATAGATTTTATCGCTAAAGTTTCCCGTATAACTGTTGAAGAGGTTTTAGAGCGTCTTCAAGTAAAAGGTTTAGCTTCTATTCCTGGGGCTGGTGCTGAGATACTTTCTGATAAGGTTCGTGATATTATTGCACCTAAAAAGATAGATAGTGATGTGTGGATAGATATTCACCGTCAAGCTCATAAACTTGACATAATGAGTACCGCTACAATGATGTATGGTACCATTGAGAGTGATGAAGATATTATCGAGCATTTTGATATGGTTAGAAAACTTCAAGATGAAACGGGTGGTTTTCGTGCGTTTATAATGTGGAGTTTTCAATCAGATAACACTGAGTTACTTCGCCAAATTCCAGATATGGAAAAACCATCTTCAAATCGTTACTTACGTTTGTTAGCAGTAGCACGTCTGTATCTTGATAATATACCAAATATTCAAAGCTCTTGGGTAACGCAAGGTCCATATATCGGTCAGATGGCACTTCATTTTGGAGCAAATGATTTAGGTTCAACTATGATGGAAGAGAATGTTGTAAGTAGTGCAGGAGCATCTTTTACAATGGCTAAAGATGAGATGGTTCATCTTATTAAAGATGTAGGGGAAACTCCAGCAGTTCGTAATACGGCTTATGAGATTTTAGAGCAATTTTAATGAAAAAGATACTATTTACTTTACTAATACTAGGAAAAATAATGATGGCAGCAACAGTAGAATATATTGAAACAGATGGTTTAAAAATACCTGTTATTTTTGAAAACGATAAGAGGCTTCCTCTTGTAACTATGCAGTTTACATTTACAAATAGTGGAACTATTACAGATACTACAAAAGCTGGTTTGGCAAAGATAAGTGCTAAAGTTATGAATGAGGGTACAAAATCTTTAGGTGCAACAGCATTTGCAACAGAGCTAGAATCTCGTGCGATTAGTATAAATGCTTCAACTGGTACAGAAACTTTTGTAATGGAACTTAGTTGTCTTAAAGATGAATTTCAAACAGCTCTTAATCAGTTTAATTCTCTTTTAAAAGACCCAAATTTTACAGATAAAACAGTTGAAAAAGTAAAAACTATGACTATCGGTAGATTGAGTAGAAAAGAGAATGACTTTGATTATATAGCTTCAAATGAGTTTAAATCAGTTCTTTTTGGTGATACTGTTTTAGGTCAGCCATCATCTGGGACTATTGAGAGTATAAAAAGTGTAGAGCTTAGTGATGTTAAAGAGTTTATTGGCTCTCATCTTGTAGCTTCAAGACTTATAGTTGTTCTTGGTGGAGATATAGATCTTGATGAAGCTAAAAAAAGTATTGCTAAAGTGATTGCTACACTATCAAAAGGTAAAAGTGAGAAGGTAAAATATTACGATACTGTTAAAACTCCTAAACAAAGTATTTTAAAAAGAGAAACTGAACAAGCTTATCTATATTTTGGTTCTCCTTACAATATGAAAAGTGATGATAAAGATTACTATAAAGCAAGAGTTGCAACTTTTATCCTTGGAACTGGTGGATTTGGTTCTCGTTTGATGGAAGAGGTACGTGTTAAGCGTGGTCTTGCTTATTCAGCTTATGCTAGAGTACATGTTACAAAGTCTAGTAGTTATTTTAGTGGTTATCTTCAAACAAAAATAGAATCTCAAGAGGAAGCTCAAAAGACTGTTAATGAAGTTATAGCTAATTTTGTAAAAAATGGTGTGACAAAAGAGGAACTAGAACAGACTAAAAAGTTTATACTTGGAAGTGAACCTCTAAGAGTTGAAACTATGAGTCAAAGACTTAGCCGTACTTTTATGGAATTTTATAAGGGTAAAGGGCTAGGGTCTAGTGTTAAAGAGTTAGAGAAGATTAAAAACTTAAAGTTAAAAGATTTGAATAAGTTTATTAAAGAGCATAATGAGATAAATAATCTTTCTTATGCGATTGTTACCAAATAGATTTTATCATTTAATATGATAATAAATTAATATATGATACAATTTATTCAGACTGAATAAGGAAAATTTAATGAAAAAAATTATTTTAGGTTTAACATTGCTTGCAGGATTAAATGTGATGGCATGTGATCTTTCTGCTTACAATGCAGCGGATAAACTTTTAACAAAACAGATTATGAAAGATGATATGAAAGCAGCGAGTATTGAATCGGATAAAGTTTTAGCAATACTTAAAAAAGCAGTATCGGTTTGTGCAGGTAATGCTAAAGTTTTAAAACTTCAAAAGACAGCTATCGCTAATGATAAGACTATTAAAGAGTATGCTAAGCATTAGTTATGAACTATACAAAAGAACAAGTTACAAAGTTTGAAAAGTTAGGTATAAATAGCTTTTCACAACTTGCTCTTCTTATTCCCCACTCCTATGAAGACCTAAATCTTTATAATACTCTTCAACAAGATAAATCTCAACTTATAGATGCCACAGTAAACTCTGTAAAAAATAATCCAAACTCTATCCAAATAACTTTTTTTGTACATAATTTCAATCATACTCTAACAGGTGTTCTCTTTCGTCCAAAACCCTATATGATACATCAATACAAAGTAGGTAGTAGAGAGTTCTATTTTGGAAAGATTGAGTGTAATGGTATGGGTTGTAGTATGGCTATGCCAAAAAAAGTAATGCAAATAGGTTCTATCACTGCAAAATATAAGTGTGGTATGCGAAGTGATGCTATGGGTCGGTTTGTGAGTAAATATCTTACGTTAGAAAATTTGTTGGCAGAGGGTATTAAAGAGAGTATAGCTTTAGAGGTTATGAAACTTCATTTTCCAACACAAGAGGTTTTACAGAGTAAAGAGCTTTCTTCAGAGGCATTATATGCTCTTAAATATATAGAACTTTTTATCTATATGAAAGAGCTTTCAGCTAAAAGAAGATATTTTCAGCCTTTAAAGTCTATTAAAAAAACTTATAAAAAATGGCTAGAGATATTACCATTTAAACTTACAGCCGAACAGTTACAGACAATAGAAGATATTAAAAAAGATATAGCAAAAGATGTTTCAGCTAAACGTATGATAGTTGGAGATGTTGGAAGTGGTAAAACGATGGTTATTTTAGCGACTGCTTATATGAATAGATATAACACTACTATTTTAATGGCACCTACAACTATACTTGCAAATCAACTTTTTGAAGAGGCTCAAAAGTTTTTACCAGATATGCAGAGTGTTTTAGTGACAAACAAAACTAAAAAGATAGATTTAAGTGCATTTAATTTTATCATAGGGACTCATGCTCTTTTATATAGAGAGTTACCATCGGCTACCGTTGTAATGGTAGATGAGCAACATAGATTTGGGACACTTCAAAGAAATATGTTAGAAAAGATTGTAAGTGATGGAGAGAAAAAGCCACACTACTTTCAATTTTCAGCAACTCCTATTCCTCGAACACAAGCGATGATAGATACTGCACATATTGACGTGAGTTTGATAACTTCTACACCTTTTATAAAAGATATAGATTCTAATGTTATTCATAAGAGTAATTTTAAAGAGTTGTTAGTGCGC
Source organism: uncultured Sulfurimonas sp. (assembly GCA_964642985.1). Lineage (GTDB taxonomy): Bacteria > Campylobacterota > Campylobacteria > Campylobacterales > Sulfurimonadaceae > Sulfurimonas. The sequence continues at coordinate 37,636 of CAZXSD010000003.1, read as the reverse complement.
ATAAAAAGTGAGATAGCAAAAGATAATCAAGTGTTGATAGTCTATCCCCTTGTTGAGCAGAGTGAGATGATAGCGTATCAGAGTATCGAAGAAGCAAGAGGGTATTGGGAGAAAAATTTTGAAGATGTTTATGTTACTCACGGTAAGGATAAAGAGAAAGAGAGAGTTCTTTTAGAGTTTAGAGAAAAGGGAAAGCTACTTATAGCGACAACTGTTGTTGAGGTAGGTATCTCTCTTCCTCGTTTAACAACTGTTGTTATAGTAGGAGCAGAACGTTTAGGACTCTCTACTTTACATCAGCTACGCGGTCGTGTGAGTCGTACAGGTTTAAAAGGCTACTGTTATCTTTATACTAATCAAAATAGTTCGGATAGATTGGATAAATTTGTCAATACTGTAAGTGGTTTTGATATAGCTAATCTTGATTTGAAGTTTCGTAAAAGTGGGGATTTGTTAAAGGGTACTAATCAGAGTGGTACTCAGTTTAAGTGGGTTGATATTGGAGAAGATGAGGTTGTTGTTGGGGAAGTTAAGGAAGCTTTTTAATAATTTTCAAAACACTCTGTATTAATTCATTTAACTTTTTGTCTTCTATCTCAAATTTAATATCACCACTTGCTCTCTCTTTATAATGCAATTTATGTGTATCTGTAGAAAACAGTTTTACTTTATGTTTTGGTTTTGGGTCTGTATAAATCTTTATATCTTCTATTCCTGCATCTAAACAATCCAAAAAATTATCTGATTCTAAAATCATAGGAGAGTTTAAAATCATTTTAATAGTATTTATAATATTATCAATGTCCAATTTATTGAGTCTTGTTGTTAGCACAAAATATAATGTATTATTATTTATATATCCATATTTTATGTTGTGTTGAATACTTAGTAAAAGAGAAGATTTTAATCTTTGTATACATTTAGATTCTAGAAGTTTAGAAAATTGAGGTTTGTTTTGAAGAGTATTAATAATTTGACTAGCATTTTTCATTTGCTGATTATAACAAGTTTATTGTTAAGTTTAAATGGTTGTGGGTATAAATCAGCACCATTTTATTCCGAAAATATAGTATTAGAAGATGAAAATATTAAAATAATAAAAAAAGAGCAGAGTAAAGAAATTGATTAAATATGATGTAATAATTATTGGAGCTGGTGTTGCAGGATTGTATGCAGCAAGTAAGTTACCACAAGAAAAAAAAGTATTAGTAATAAATAAGCGTGAAACTTTTAAATGCAATAGTTTTTATGCACAAGGGGGAATAGCCCTTGCACGAGATGAAGATGATATTGCTGTTCATATAGAAGATACATTAACTGCTGGTGCTGGACTGTGTGATATAGAAGCAGTGCAAACATTAAGTGCAAATTCACGAGAAGTTATAGATGACCTTATAGATAATGGTTTTGAATTTGATAAAGATAAAGATGGAAACTTACTCTATACCAAAGAAGCAGCTCACTCTTGCGAACGTATTTTACATGCTGGTGGAGATGCAACTGGGCGCTATATGCACCATTTTTTATTAGAACAAAATAAACACGATATGCTTGGAAATGCTAGAGTTGTTGATTTGCTTATAGAGGATGGTATCTGTTATGGTGTTACTGTTTTAGACCATAGAGAGAGTAGAAATATATATGCTGATAATGTAATTATTGCAAGTGGTGGTTTAGGGTCACTTTATCAATATCATACAAATGCTCCAACTATCAGTGCTGATATGCAAGGTCTCTGTATCTTAAAAGGGATTGAGCTAGAAAATATGGAGATGATGCAGTTTCATCCAACAGTATTTGTAAATAGTGACAATGCTCAAAAGATGCTTTTAACAGAAGCTCTTAGAGGTGAAGGAGCAATGATTGAGGATGAAGAGGGTAAACGTTTTCTTTTTGATTATGATGAAAGAGGGGAACTTGCTTCACGTGATATTGTTAGTAAATCTATTTTTGATTATTCTCAAAAAACAGGTTCTACAATCTATCTCTCTTTTTCAAATTTTGATTATCACTATTTTACACAACGTTTTCCAAATATTTATAAAAATCTTCAAGGTTTAGGTTTTGATGTTCCAAACCAAAGAGTTCCTATCTCTCCCGCTTTTCATTATGCTATTGGTGGCATTAAAAGTGATTTAGATGGACGAGTTTCCTCTGTTAAAAATCTTTATGCCATAGGTGAAGTAGCATCTACAAAAGTTCATGGAGCTAATAGACTTGCTTCAAACTCTCTCTTAGAGGGTCTTGTTTTTGCAAAAAAAGCTGTTGATACTATCCTAAGTAATTCAAAATCAAAAGTCGTCAAAAAGTTCAAGATTCAAGATGATATTATGAGTCTTAAAGATGATAAAAAGAAAAAAGATTTACTACGTAATCTTATGTGGAAAAATGTATCTATTGTACGAACAAAAGATGGATTAAATGAAGCACTAGAAGAAATTAATGCTCTTTTAAATGAAAATATTGGTAAACTATTGAAATTTCGTTTATTAACAGCTAAAGAGATTGTAAAATCAGCTCTGAGAAGAGAAAAATCTTTAGGTGTTCATACAAGAATAGATTAGGAGAAAAGAATGTTAAAACTTTTAACAATGCTTAGTTTAGGCAGTGGATTGCTTATGGCAAGTGGCGGTGGCGGTGAAGCTATGGTTCATCCAGATATTACAATGACTTGGGTTGGTTTTCTAGCTCTTGCAATTTTTATCGTTGGTTACTATTTTATAGCGACAGAGGAACAGTATCATATAGATAAAGCTAAACCAGCTTTATTAATCGGTACTTTTATGTTTATGCTTGTTGCGATTTATTATGCACTTAATGGGCTTAATATGGATATGGTTCATCAAGAAGCAAATCACTTAATATTAGAGATTGCTGGTATCTTCTTTTTCTTATTTGTTGCGATGACATATATAGAAACATTGATACACATGAATGTATTTGAGAAACTTAAATATAAACTTATTTCAAAAGGTTATACATATAGACAGCTTTTTTGGATTACAGGTTTTATAGCATTTTTCCTTTCACCTATTGCAGATAATTTAACAACAGCACTTATTTTAGCAACTGTTCTTATCACAATAGAACAAAAGAACAAAGCGTTCTTAGTCCCTGGTGCTATCAATATCGTTGTTGCTGCAAATGCTGGTGGTGCTTGGTCTCCATTTGGTGATATTACAACACTTATGGCTTGGACAGAAGGAAAAGGAGAGTTTGTTGATTTCTTATTTTTATTCCCAGCTGCAATTATAGGGTATCTTGTAACTGCATATTTACTTTCAAGAGTAGTTCCTAATACTGTACCTGAAATAGATCTATCTAAAGAGGTTGAACCTGAAATGGCAATGGGTGCTAAAGTTGTTATGGGATTAGGTATTTTTACAATATTTAGTGCTGTAATGTCACATCAGATTTTACATCTTCCTGCTATGTGGGGTATGATGTTTGGTTTAGCTTTACTTAAAATGTATGATTATCACCTTAAAATAAAGCATGGAGAAAGTTTTGGCGTATTTGAAGCGATAGCAAAAATCGAAAATAATACACTAATGTTTTTCTTTGGTATCTTAGCTGCTGTTGGTGCATTATATTTCATCGGTTGGTTAGCTTTAGCAGCCGTAGTGTATGACCCATCAGTTCTTGGTCCAACTTTATCAAATATTGCTGTTGGTTTTATCTCTGCTATTGTGGATAACATTCCAGTAATGTCAGCAGTTCTTAAAGCAAACCCTACGATGGGATTAGACCAATGGATGCTTGTTACTTTAACAGCAGGTGTTGGTGGTAGTTTAATCTCTTTTGGTTCAGCTGCAGGTGTCGGTGTTATGGGTAAATTACCAGGTATTTATACATTTGGCTCACATATGAAATATTCATGGACTGTTTTTGCTGGATATGTAGCTTCTATTTCTGTTTGGTATATTCAGTATCAAATTTTTGGTATTGGTCACTAAATTTTTCCAATTTTCAACTATTCCCAAATCTTTTGGGAATAGAAAATATCAAAATTCTTTGGATAGCCTCATATTAGTAGAATAAGTCGCACTTAAAGACACTTATCGTATAATTATTGTAAATATATACGACTAAAGGAATCTTGATGACTGCTAAAATTACTTTATACTCAGAGGATAAACTTATTAAAGAAGTGAAAGCTTTTGCGAAAGAGCATCATACTTCTGTTTCAAAACTTGTGAATGGTTTTTTTCAAACACTTATACATGATACAAGTAATCAAAGTTCAAACTATAAAATAACTTCTTCTCTTCTTGGGGTACTCAAAGATAGTTCTATAGACGATTATAATGGCTATAGAGAAGATAAATACTTATGAAAATTTTGTTAGATACAAATGTTGTTCTTGATTTACTACTCAATAGAGAGCCATTTTCAAATGAAGCAGTGAAAATATTTTCTTTGGTAGAATCAAAAAAAGTAGAAGCATTTGTGTGTGCTACCACTATTACTACAATTTATTATCTCATCTCAAAAAGTTTAAATAAAAATCAATCAGATAAAGTAATAGAAGATTTATTACAACTTTTTAATGTTGCCCAAGTAAATAAAGATGTCTTACTTGCAAGTTTAAAAAATAATGGTAAAGATTTTGAAGATAGTGTTCTCTATACAAGTGCAAAGTTTGCGAATGTTGATGTGATAATCACAAGGGATAAAAAAGGATTTACAAATTCCAAGGTATCAGTTCAAGAGCCAAAAGAGTTTTTAGCAGCATTTCATCATCTAGTTAATAGTGGAGTAAATCAAAAAATTTGATATTAACCAAATTTATAGTATCCTCTCAACATTAATTATTTAATCTTACTCCCCTTATAAAGGTATTTCAAATGACAAATGTTAGTATCATAGTATTAGATTTCGGTTCTCAATACACACAACTTATAGCGCGTCGTCTTCGTGAAGATAAAATCTATTGTGAAATTCTTCCTTACCATACATCGGTTGAAGAGATAAAAGCAAAAAATCCTCAAGGTGTAATCCTTAGTGGTGGTCCATCTTCTGTTTATAATGAAGATGCTTACACAGTTGATCAAGGTGTTTACTCTATGGGTATACCTATCTTAGGTATCTGTTATGGTATGCAAAGAATTGCTGTTGATTTTGGTGGTAGCGTTATACGTTCTAGCCATCACGAATATGGTAAAGCAGAGTTAAAAATAGAAACTGATTCTCCACTTTTAAAAGATTGTGATGATGACCGTATCGTTTGGATGTCACATTCAGATAAAGTAGATGTTTTACCAGAAGGTTTTGCTCCTATTGCTACATCGGATAACTCTCCTTATGCAGCTATTGCAAATGAAGAGAAACGCGTTTATGCTATGCAATATCACCCAGAAGTTCAACACTCAGAAGAGGGTTATTTAATGCTTCGTAATTTTGCAAAAAATATTTGTGGTGTTACTGAAAAATGGAAGATGGAACATTTCTTAAAACAGCAAATAGAAGCTATTCGTGAAAAAGTAGGAACTGGTAAAGTTCTTTGTGGTCTTAGTGGTGGAGTTGATAGCTCTGTTGTTGCTGCTATGCTTTATGAAGCGATTGGCGACCAACTTGTTCCTGTTTTTGTTGATAATGGACTTTTAAGAAAGGGTGAAAAAGAGCAAGTTGAAGAAGTTTTTAAAATTAATCTTAAAGTGCCTTTAATTACTGTTGATGCTGTTGATAACTTTTTAGGAAGATTAGAAGGTATTTCAGACCCTGAACAAAAACGTAAAATTATCGGTCACGCTTTTATTGAAGAGTTTGAAAAAGAAGCTAAAAAGCACGATGGTATTAAATTTCTTGCTCAAGGTACTCTTTACCCTGATGTTATTGAGTCTATCTCTGTAAACGGACCTTCTGAAGTTATTAAATCACATCATAATGTTGGTGGTTTACCAGATTGGATGGATTTTGAGCTTATTGAGCCTTTACGTGAACTATTTAAAGATGAAGTACGTAAAATTGGGTTAGAGTTAGGTTTACCAGCTTCTATGATTAATCGTCATCCATTCCCTGGGCCAGGTTTAGCTATTAGAATTATGGGTGATGTTAATGTTCCAGATTTAACTATTCTTCGTGATGCTGATGTTATTCTGTTAGATGAACTTAAAGCGAGTGGATACTATACTAAAACTTGGCAAGCATTTGTAGTTTTATTAAATGTTAAATCAGTGGGTGTTATGGGTGATAATCGTACTTATGATAATACTGCTTGTGTACGTGTTGTTGAAGCTGTTGATGGAATGACTGCAACATTTGCACATCTTCCACACGATCTGCTTGAGAGAATTTCTCGTAGAATTATTAATGAAGTTGATGGAATTAATAGAGTTGTTTATGACATCTCTTCTAAACCACCAGCTACTATTGAGTGGGAATAACTTCCCCTCTTAATAAAAATATAAAAGAAGTAGTTTTTTACTACTTCTCCCCTTTCTTCTTAGCCTTAAACAACAACGGTGTCCCCGTAAAATTAAATGCTTCTCTCATCTTATTTACTAAATAACGTCTATAAGTAAAGTGTAATCCACTTGGTTTATTCATTACGATAGCTATTTTTGGAGGGCGTGTTTCATATTGAGTTCCATAATAGATACGAATAACTTGCCCACTTACACTTGGAAGTGTATGACGACGAAGTGCTTTTTCAATTATCTCATTTATTTTTGAAGTTGGAATACGTTGAGAATAGTTTTCATTTATCTCTAAAATCATATCGTGAAGTTTATCTACTCTTAGATGTGTTTGAGCAGAAAGAGTGATGATAGGAGCATAAGAAAGAAATTTAAATCTATCACGAACCTCTCTAATAATTTTTTCGTGTTCATCTCTTTTAGAAATATCCCACTTGTTTAAAACTATGATACAAGACAATCTATTACTATCAACTAAACCAGCAATTTTTTCATCTAAATCCATAAAAGGTTCACTAGCATCTAAAACGATAAGTGCCATATTAGAGTTTTCAAGCATCTCAGTTGTACGCATAAGAGCATATTTTTCAATCCCTAAAATTCTACCACGACGACGCAGACCTGCTGTATCTACAAATGTAAGCTGTTTATCTTTATAAGTAACAGTCTCATCAATAGGGTCAATAGTTGTTCCAGCAACACTACTTACAACAGAGCGTTCCTCTCCAAGAAGAGCATTTAAAAGTGAAGATTTACCAACGTTTGTACGACCGATAATCGCAATTTTAATATGATTAACATCTTCTTCATCAAACTCTTTGATACGGTCATTGTTTCCAAAAATAGTATCATCTTTGATAACACCATCCATTTCATCTTCATCCCAATAAGTGTAACCATCTTCATCTGCTTCATCTTGTGCAACATTTGAAAAGAACTCTTCATCGTCAATCTCTTCTGGTTCATTAACGAGAAAATCATCTTCCTCTTCATCCTCTTTTACAATATCACTATCAGGAACTTTACTACTAATCCAATCTAAAAGCTCAACTGTATTTCTATTATGTGCAACAGAGATACCAAAAATAGCATCTGTTCCAAACTCATAATAATCCCAAAGTTTCTCTTTCATCTTGTCATTATCTATCTTATTTACAACAAGAGCCATATCTTTACCCATAGCTTGAAGTTCATAAAAAAGTTTTTTATCTTCATCTTCTGGAAGACCTTTTCCATCAACCATATATAAAATGATGTCAGCTTTATAGGCAGCTTTTAAAGACATCTCTTTTATCTTGTCAAAAAGTTCACACCCTTTATCAAGCCCACCTGTATCAAGAAGTTGTACCTCTTTATTCATAATAACAGTTGTACGACGTTTTACATCACGTGTTGTACCTGCTATATCTGCTGTAATAGCATCACGTTTTTTTACTAAGCGATTAAAAAGAGAACTTTTCCCAACATTTGGGCGACCGATAATGGCGATTTTTTTCATAAGAGTACCTATATATGTGAAGTTTTAAATAAAAATGTATGATATTTTAATTGTGGAATTATATCTAAATTCTCTCCATCAAAGCTATTGCATCTTTAAATTTATACTCTTTTAGAAAATTTTTTATCTCGTCATAATTTTTTTTATCATCTTCTTTCAATAAATATCTGTCCATCTCTGCAAATAGTAATTTACAAGCTTTAAATCTTTTTCTTTTTAGCACTCTTTTTAGTTCTATAAACAGCTCATCTCTTTTTGTTGAACTTAACTCTAAGGAGCTAACAGGAGAAAGATTTTTTTCCTCTATCCCTTTTAACTCCTCTAAAACTTTATTTAATTCTACATAAAAATAGGGAAATAGCTCTTTATCCAATGAAAATTCCAACTCTTTAGCGATGCTACTTAAATTTTTTGCTCCTATATTTGCAGATAAACCTTTTATCGTATGAAGCACTCTAGTAAGCTCTTTATTCTCTAAATTTTCAAGTTTTAACTCTTTATTATTTTTATAAAAATCGCTTAATATTTTTAGATAAAGCTCTTTGTTTCCAGCCATATAATATAACCCACATTCTGTATCAATATTTATAAATTTAGGTATATCTAGCTCATTTTCATTTTTTACAACTGTGGGGAAGCTATCCAGTTTTTTAGTTAAATACTTCAGAATAATTTTATAAAGTTTTTCAATATCAATAGGCTTATTAAGATGTTCATTCATTCCTGCTAGTTTAGTTTTGTTCCTATCTTCTAGCATCGCATTTGCAGTTAATGCTACGATAGGAATCTCTTTTCCCTTAACTGTTTCTCTTATTTTTTTTGTAGCTTCATATCCATCCATTATGGGCATCTGTAAATCCATTAAGATAAGTTCATAATCTTTTTGCTGAAACATATCTACGGCTTCTTTTCCATTGTTTGCTATATCTATATTTATGCCACTCATCTCTAAAAGTCCTATTATTATCTCTTGATTTGTTGTATTATCCTCTACTAAAAGTAGATTTGAACCTTTGAGTCTCACTATTTCATTTATATCAATTTTTTCTTTTTTTACAATATCAATTTTATCACTCTTTGGGAGAGAGAGTTCAAAATAAAACTTACTACCCTCTCCCTCTTTACTTTCATACCCTATTTTTCCACCCATAAGTTCAACAAGTTGTTTAGAGATTGATAAACCTAATCCTGTTCCTCCATACTCTCTTGTTGTACTACTATCTGCTTGTGAAAATGCTTTAAATAATCTATTTTGATTCTCTTTTGAGATACCTATACCTGTATCTATAACTTCGAAAATAGCTCTATCTTTAATATGTGTAATATTGACTTTTATATAGCCTTTTTCTGTAAATTTTATAGCATTATTTACTAAATTTATAAGCACTTGTAATATTCTTGAATTATCTCCATAAAGGTATAATATATGTTTATCATAATCTATACTAAATTCTAAGCCTTTTTCATCTGCTTTATATTTTACTATATTAGATAAATTATTAAATAATTCTACATAATCAAAATCAATATTGCTAATCTCTAATTTACCAGCTTCTATTTTACTAAAATCTAAAATGTCATTGATAATACCTAATAAATTTTTACTACTATTATCTATGTTATCTATATACTTTTTTTGTTTTGAAGTAAGTTCTGTTTGCAATATAAGATGTGACATACCAAGAATACCATTCATAGGTGTTCGTATCTCGTGTGACATATTGGCTAAAAATTGAGATTTAGCTTTATTTGATGATTGAGCTTTCTTTTTCTCTTTTATTAATTCATACTCTTTTTGTTTTAACTCCATTAAAGATAGTTCTAACTCTCTTTGTGTTAATTCTAACTCACTATTTGTTTTCTTTAGAAGATATTGTCTATATAAAACAAATAATCCTATTATAAAAATAATAATTAAAATTTGCCAAGCAAAAGAATAATCTCTTATTTTCTCATATTCAGTAGTAAGCCACTTACTTTTAATCTCTTTTATTTTATTTTTATCTAAACTATGTATTGCTTGATTCATAATATTTAAAAGTGTTATATTATCATTACGTACACCAATTCTTATATCATAAGAGATACCAACTTTTGAAGCGATTTTTAAATTTAAAATCCCCTCTTTTACTATGGCATATCTTAGTGATGCCGTAGTATTTATAAATCCATAGAGTTCTCCATTACTTACTTTTAAAAGTCCATCTTTGATGCTATCGACTTCGATTAAATTTATATTTGGATATTTCTCTTTTACAAGTTCTACTACTGAAGAGCCTTTTTTTGCACCAATCTTTTTATAAATAATATCTTCAAAATTTTCAATAAAGGGTGCATCTATTTTTGTAGCTATAACTTGATTGAATTTTAGATATGTTTGTGTAAAGTTAAGATATTTTGCTCTTTGAGGAGTGGAAGCAACAGCACTTAAAATATCACACTCTCTTTTTTGTGCCAACTCTAGTGATTGAGTCCAAGTTTGTGTTTGAATAAGTCTAATAGGTATATTTAAAGAATCTCTAATATAGCTATGAACATCAGCAATAATACCGATATGTTTCCCCTCTTCAATAATCTCAAATGGCATCCAATCAGGATCAACACACATTGTTATCTCTTTTTTAGTTTCTAAATATTTCTTTTGTTCTAAAGTTAATATATTTTTATTATGTTTAGTAACACCCAACCATCTGTTTTTTATCTCATCTCTTTTTTCTTTAGGGATAGCTTGTAAACCTTTTTGTAAAATTGAGTGTAAAATAGGTTTATCATCTCTCACAAAGTTATGCAATGATGGTGTTTTAAATGTTCTTTGAGCGATACCTTTCACTCCAAGAATCATATTTTCTCTCAGTAATGTATCCATTGTTAATTGGCTATCATATATTGCATCTACCTCATTATTTAACAATAAAGTTATCGCTTCATTATAATCTTTGGTAAATGCAAATTTAATCTTTGGAAAAGCTTTTTTTATATCAGCAATACGACCATTCCCTTTTGTTATAGCTAAAAGTTTATCTTCTACATCTTTGAGTGATTGGATTGTAGTATTATTCTTTTTTATATAAATAAAATCTTTTATCTTAAAGTAAGGATCTCCATAAAGACCAAACTTTTCTCTCTCTTTTGTATAATACGTTGCAGGAATAAGGTCTATCGTTTTATTTTTCAAACCAGCTATTATATTAGACCAATCATCATTAATAATTTTTACTTGTAATCCTGTATTTTTTATAATCTCTTTTAAAAAATCACCTGTAACACCATCTATATCCGAACCAGTATTTGAGTAGATAGCTGGTTTCCACTGTTCAACCCCAACTCTTATGATATTATTTTTTATGAATAGCTGTTCCTCTTGCGTTAAATTAAGATTATTTTTTTTATCATCTGCATTTAAGAGTGTTATTATTAAAATAAATATTAGTATTGAAAGTTTTATCATTTTATCTCTCTTTGAACTGTTTAATTACAGTTATTATAGCTTTTTTGTTATTTTTAAGAGATTGAGTAGGGGAAAATTGAAGGAAGAAAATTTATAATTTATAATTAGACTTTCTCAAAAGAGAAAATCTAATCAGCAACCATCCAAACATAATATTTGTTTGTTTGAGGGTCTCGCCATGAATCTTTAATATGAGAACGAATAGTAATATTAGTTGAAACATTAGCATTTATTTTAGTGTTAGTAACAGTATTAAAACCACTTGCTTGTTGGACATCTGCTATATCAGCAGCAACAAGAGCTTTTTTATTCATCGCTAATTGTGTTCTTGCTCTATTTTGAGCAGCTTCTTCTTGAGCTGCAGTACCATTCATATGAGGACCACAACTACCAACTGCACCACCTTGATTATTCATAATCCAAGAGGGTTTAGCATTTTTTGGTTTAGGATTCTTTTTCATACATCCTGAAAAAAACAATCCAATAATAAGAGCAAAACTAAATAATATTTTCATTAGTCAGTTGGAAATTCTTTTTCTAAAGAGTCCATCGCTTGTTTAGATTGAAATTGTTGCCATAAAGCATTATCGTTACCTTTGCTACTTTTGATTGTATCTTGAACTTTTTCATTTACAGATTGATCAGAAACAGCAACTAAAAGATATACAGTATTTCCTTTTGTATATTTTTTCACTACTTTAGAACCAGCTAAATCTACTTTAGCAGTCTGTTTTGTTACAGCAGTTGTAACAGCATCAATAGTTTCAGCATCACCATTACCAGTAGATCTCATAAAATCTTCCATTTTAGCTTTAACAGTAGTCTTAATTTGATGAGCAAGACTAGCACGTGCTCTTGTTATAGCTTGTGCTTTTCTCATTGATGCCATTTTAGAAGTACCAACACCAACTGCTGCATAAGTTGCACCCTCTATAGACTCATCACAGATCCATTGAGGAACTAACTTATCGTCAATTCTACATCTCTCATCTAGTGTTTCCTCTTCTGGTGTTGCTGGTGCTGCACCACATCCTGCAAATGTTGCTGCCATTAAACTCGCTAATGCGATTGATGAAATAGTTTTTGTCATCTTAAATCCTTTTTTTATTTTAAGTATTATACTTTTTTATATCTTAAAGTGTATATACGGTTTACTAGGTAACATAAATTTAAACTAAAATTAATAACTATCTACATTCTGAGTCACTAAGCTCTTTTATCGCATATTCGATACTATTATTGTTAATTGTTGCAACTTGAATACATCTAGCAGTTGTCTCTCTAAGTGTTATCATATTATCTAGTTCATTATTCAGATAGACTCTCACTTTTACTTTAGAGTTTAGAGTACCACTACGACTATATCTATGTACAATCACTTTATATGTATCATTCTTATTTAGCTTATCTACTGTAATAGTTTCAGGACCATACCCTTTTCTAGCATCTCTATCTAGTTTTACAGTATGAGCAATATTTTTTATTTTTCTATAACTAATATGATAATTATTAGTCTTTAAATGTAAATCTAAATCTTGTGGTTTATTATCCCAACTTAATACAAATCTAGCACTATCAATAGGAAGAGCCTTGCTCATTAAAAATAGATTACTCCAATAGGAACCAGCAAATACCATCACTTTTTCATTTGCTGTTATATAACCAGATTTTTTAAATTGAACTGGAACACCATTCTTATCCATATCTTCAGGAGGATTTGGAATAGATACTTGACCATACACATCTGTTTTAAGATTGAATGGACCAACTTTTACATAGGCATTTCCAATAGGCTCACACGTTACACTATCTTTTATAGAAAAAACTGTTTCATCCCAAGAATCTTGAGCTATATCAGCAACTTCATTTGTCGTCCAACAAGAATCAGCATAACTGCTAATAACTAAAAGAGAACTAATTATAAGTTTTTTTATCATCTAATTAAGCCCCATCTTTGCAGGGTTCAATATATTATTTGGGTCAAATGCCATCTTAATAGATTTAAAAAGGTTCATCTCTTCATCTGTAAATGCCATACTCATATAGGGAGCTTTTGCAAGACCGATACCGTGTTCTCCACTCAGTGTTCCACCTAAATCAATAGTCGCTTGAAAAACCTCTTCTATCGCTAAATAAGCAATTTTAACTTGTTCTGGGTCTTTTCCATCTACCATTACGTTTGTATGAACATTACCATCTCCAGTATGTCCAAAGCACGGAATATTTATCTGATATTTCTCTGCAATAGCATAGAATTTTTCTAACAGTTCTGGTAAAACTGCTCGAGGAACGGTTACATCTTCATTGAGTTTTTTACTTCCATACACACTTAAAGCAGGAGAAGCATTACGACGTGCAAACCATATATCACTCGCCTCTTTCTCATCTTTTGCAATTCTAAACTCTGTACAACCATTCTCTTTAAACATCTTCTCTATCTGTGCTAATTGAAAGTTTAAATCATCTTCTAAGTTTCCATCAACATCTGTTACAAGTAAAGCACCAGCATCAACTGGAAGACCTTTATTAAAAGTTTTTTCAACTGCACGGATAGTTAAATTATCTAAAAACTCCATAGCAACGGGAGTTACACCACTTGCGATAGTTTTATATACTGCATTCATAGCGTCTTCAACACTATTAAAAATACCCATCGCTGTTTTTGTCAATTTTGGTTTTGGAATAAGACGTAAAGTTATCTCTGAAAGAACAGCAAGTGTTCCCTCAGAAGCTATTAAAATACCACTAATATTATAACCTGCAACATCTTTAATAGTTTTTTTACCTGCACGAATAATATCGCCATTTGGTAAAACTGCACGAGTAGCCATCACATAATCTTTTGTAATTCCATACTTCGCAGCACGCATACCACCCGCATTTTCACTCACATTACCACCAAGTGTAGAATACTCTTGACTTGCTGGGTCTGGTGGATAAAATAGACCTATCTCTTCGACTGCACGTTGTAAGTCCATATTGATAACCCCAGGTTGAACAACTGCTACCATATTTTTAACATCTATCTCTAAGATTTTATTCATATGTTTTTCCATAGCAAGAACAATCCCACCACTACTAGGTAAAGCTCCACCTGTAAAACCACTTCCAGCACCACGAGGAACTATCACGATTTTATGTTCATTACAATACTTTAAAATCTCACTAATATCAGCTTCATCTCTTGGAAAAACAACGGCATCTGGCTCAAAATGAGCACGTGTTGCATCGTAAGAGTATGCTATTAAGTGAGCTTTGTCACTATAAATATTTTCATCACCAACGATGTCAGTAAACTGTTTTATATGTTTATAATCTATCATTTTTACTCCTTAATTTCAAAATTCTCTAATAAATTTTGAATATTTTTATCTGATTTTTCTATGTTTTTATAGAGTTGTTTATTGTTTTTATTATATCTTGCTAATAACTCATAATAATAAGGTTCATACTCTAAAAGTTTATCATTACCCTCACCAAACCAGTTAGCTTCTATCTCTGTTACTCTTGAATAAAATGGTAACATCACTTTCTTTTGTTCTAAAGGTGCATCACTGATATTTAAAATAACGAAACTTTTTGCATCTATTGTATAAACTTTCTGCTCTAAATAGATAAATATAAGTCCAATAGATGTAACATCTCTCATAGCATTAAAATCTTCTTTTAATGGTGTAGGATGTCCATTTAATGATAGTAATGTTGTAAATATATCTGAATGTAACCATTGAGTATTTACACTTTTAGTTATACGGTAATATATTTCCTCACTTGGAGAGATTAACAGCGCTCGTGAATAACCTCCAGCTAAAACAGCTATATCTCCAGCTTTTACATGCCATTTACCTAGTGGTAAAGCACTATTTTTAAGAGTATTATAATCACTTAGTTTGAGTGTAGCAATCTGTGTCTCTGCATCAAAACTAGAAACAACAATCTGTTTTAAGATAGTAGTATGATTTTTAGAGATATTTTGAACAACAAACCCACTCATACCAACGTCTATTTTTTTAATTTTAATAGTCGCAGTTAAACCATTATCATCTAGTGTTAATAAAGGTGCTTTGATTGTTCCTGCAATAATCTGTACTGCTAAAATTAGAAATATAAATATTTTTTTCATTCACTTCTTCTTTTTTTAATTTAAGTAAATGCGATTATATCAAACAAACCTCATACTAAGCCAATTTTTGATAGAGTTTGCAAATTAATTATTTTAGGAACTATTTTTTATGTTACGTTTTTTTATACTATTAACTTTATGGCTTTCCCTTTTTGGTGCTGAAGTTGAACAACATCGTTGGAAAAATGGTGAGATGTTCTTATCATTTTTAGAAAAGAATAAACTGCCCCTCAAAGATCTCTATTATAATTTAGATAGAGATGACCAGATACTTACAACAGAGATGTATTCAGGTGTTGGCTACCAAATCTTACGTGGTGAAAACAAAGAGATTCAACAGATTTTACTACCTCTTAATAGTGATTTACAGATTCATATCTATAAAAATAAAAAAAGTTATAGTTTTGAAGTTATTCCTATCATTTTAAAAAGAGAAACAGAAGCTTTAACACTCACAATTACAAGCTCTCCAAACTATAATATTTTAAAAGAAACAGGTTCAAATAAACTTGCTAAAATTTTCATATCAGCTTTTAGAAACTCTCTAAATTTTAAAAATGATATAAGACGTGGAGATAAACTAGTAATGATTTACGAACAGCTTTATCGTCTTGGTAATAGATTTTCTATGCCTATTTTACAAACTGCTATGATTGAGATGCGAGGCAAACAAAATTTTATCTATCTTAATAAAGATGATGATAGATATTATGATAAAAATGGTCAAAGAATAAAAGGCTTTTTACTCAATGCACCCGTTAAAGGGGCGAGAATATCATCTTACTTTACAAAAAGAAGATTTCATCCTATTTTAAAAAAATGGAAAGCTCATTTAGGTGTTGATTTTGCTGTACGACGTGGTACTCCTATCTATGCAGCAGGAAGTGGTAAGGTTATTTTTGCTGGAAGAAATGGAGCGTATGGAAACCTGATAAAACTGCGTCATAGTGATGGGTATGAAACACGTTATGCTCATATGAAATCCTTTCGTAAAGGTATACGAAGAAATGCCTATGTAAAAAAAGGTCAAGTTATCGGTTATGTTGGTACAACTGGACGTTCAACTGGACCACATCTACATTTTGAACTACGAAAAAATGGAACTGCGATAGACCCTCTTAAAATAGTAAAAGTTTCAACAAAAAAATTAAGAGGTTCAAAACGAAAGAAATTCTTTAAACTAAGAGATAATTATAATAAAGATATTCAACATCATCTTTTTAATCAAACAAAATTTAATAAAATTCAAAAGGTTGAACGAAAATGTTATTACACGACTCTAAAATAGACTCTATTGAAGAACTTATCGACCCAAAATTTGTAAAACCTTTTAAAATAAACTACACTCTTAAAAATAAAAAAAAGGTATGGGAAGCGGTACAATCTCATGATAGCGTTTCTATTCTTATCTATCACACTCAAAAAAAATCATTTATACTTGTAAAACAGCTTCGTGTAACTGTTTTAAATGCAAATAAAATAGATGGAATGATGTATGAACTTTGTGCTGGAATAGTAGATAAAAATACCTCTCTTGAACAGATAGCAAAAGAGGAAGTTCTTGAAGAGTGTGGTTATGATGTCGATGTAAACTCTTTAGAAAAAATCACTACCGTATATTCTTGTGTAGGCATCTCAGGTTCACAACAATCACTCTTCTTCACTACTGTAGATGATAGTATGAAAGTTAGTGAAGGTGGTGGTTTAGAGGATGAAGATATAGAAGTGATTTATATAGATTTTGATGATGCAAAAAAATTTATGTTTGATGAAAATCGTAAAAAAACAACGGGGACTATGATGGCTCTTTATTGGTTTTTTGATAATAAGATCTAACCAAACTCAATAGGATCCATATCTATCTCCGCCAAAGGAACTTGTGTCATCTTAATAGCTTTGATAATATCTGTACTTTTATCAGAGCGTAAAAGTATCTCAAAGCGATACTTATTTGCCACTCTTTCTATCGCACATTTTCCAAAACCCACTATCTCTATATTTGATATTTGAATAAGATTATCTTGCATCTTTCGCATCTCCTCTTGTGCTTTAGCTCCATTTTTATGAGAAAATAAAATACGACATAGTTTTTTATAGGGAGGATATAGCTCTTGACGAAATATCTTTTCCTCCTCTAAAAATTTTTCATAACTATTCATATAAAAATTAAAAAAATCTTCATTAAAACTTTGAACTAAAACGATAGCATCTTTTGCCCGTCCACTACGCCCTGAGACTTGTATAAGTGATGAAAGAGCTTTCTCCCTTGCTCGATAATCACTCATATTTAACATATTATCCATTCCTAAGACTACTGCTAAAGTTACTCCGTGATAATCATGTCCTTTACTCAGCATTTGAGTGCCTACGAGAATATCTGTTTCATTGTCATTAAATCTTTTAAGAGCTTTTTTTAGCTTTGCCGATGTTGTTATAACATCTCTATCGAACTGTTCTACATTTGCTTCACTAAATTCTTCACTTATATTTTTTACAGCTTCAGCAGTTCCTATACGTGAACTTGTTAAATTTGGACTAGAACATTTTGTGCAGACTTGAGGAATAGCTTGTGTATAGTTACAGTAGTGACATTTTAAAGCTCTACTCTTTTGATGAATACTCATACCAATAGTACAAAATACACACTCAGTAGTATGCCCACAATCCCCACAAATAAGATATTTAAAATTTGCACGAGTTGGTAAAAAAACTATCGACTGCTCTTTTTTATCTAAGGTATTTTTGAGATGTTTGAACACTAAAGGCGATAAACTTTCAGCAGATTTTTCATAAATAAAAGTTTTATTTGACTGTATATGCCCACCTTTTAATCTTGTATGAGGAAACTTTACATAAGAGCTAAGTGAAGGAGTAGCACTTCCTAAAACAACAGGAACATCATAAAGTTTACCCATATAAATTGCTATATCCCTCGCATTGTATCGTGGTCGTGAAGATGCTTTATAACTATCATCATGTTCCTCATCTACAACGATTAAACCCAAATCTTTTATAGGTAAAAAAAGTGCAGAACGAGGACCAGCGATGATAGTTGCTTCACCACTATATATTTTTGCCATCGCTTTTCTTTTTTGTAAGGGTGTAAGTTTAGAGTGCCACATTACAACAGACTCTCCAAACTCTTTTTCTAAACGTGTTCCCATCTGAGGAGTTAAAGAGATTTCAGGCATTAAAAATATTACTCGTTTTTTTTGAGTGATAATATGCTCAAAATATTTCATATATATCTCTGTTTTACCACTTCCAGTATCTCCAAAAAGAAGTGATACTTTATGCTCTTTTAAAAACTCTAATGCTCTGTTTTGTTTCTCTGAAAGAACAATATCTGTTTTACAATTAGTTTCAATACAACTACTCTCTTGCTCACTAAATGGCACTAATAAAGAGAGAGCATCTCCTAGTGAACAGATATAATAAGTAGAGATAAATTTAGCTAGTTTTAACTGCATTTCTGAATAAAAAAATTCAGATATTTCTATAATTTCATTTGTATTAAAAGATGGTTTCTCAACTTTAGAGAGAACAATACCGAAGGTAGTTCTATTTCGAACTTCAACAGTTACTTTTGTACCAATATTTATAGGATGAGAAGAGTGGTAAGTAAAAGGCTCAAGAGGAGAGCCTAAGAGTGAGATAGTGTAGTAGTTCAATTAATCGACAAGTTTTCTACAAGTTTTTTCTTCTTCTGAAGAAGCATCACCTCTATCACAATCAAATTTACCAGTTTTATTATCATAAGTAAATTTAATTTCTAGTTCACTTATATGAAAGATATATTTTGTATATGTATCTCCATCAGCAGACCATTTACCATTAGAAGTTCCAGAAACGATACCATACGTTAAAAGTGTTCTTTTAGCATCAGTATCTCCTGTAAAAAGTATATCATCGCTAGAACTAAGTTTATCTATAAAATTATTATTACCTTTAATAAGCTGACTCTGACGTTCTGTTAAAATAGAGGAGCGAATAGTTGCTACATCTGTTTTACCTTTTGCAATCTCTGCATTAGTTTTTGCAGAACCCATCTTTGGAACAGCAACAGCTGCCAAAATTCCTAAAATAACAATAACAAAAATAAGTTCAATCATAGTAAAAGCTTTTTTCATTTTTAAAATCCTTTAGTATAATTAAATATAATATACTCTCAATAAAGAGAATATATTATAATGTTAATTTATTGTTTTGTCCAAGTCCATGTAGGAGCTAAAGTGGTAGTACCCGCAGTACCATTAACATCATACACCGCAGTATCAATAGTTACAGTATAAGCAGTAGCATCTACTGCAACTTTTGCAGCATCTGCTGAAGTACTATCCTTTTCTTCAACACCAGTCTTACGACAATCAGTTGGCATTGCAAGTTGTGCATCTAAATTATCTGCTGTAAATGTATCTTCAGCAGTTGCACCATCAATAGCCATATTTGACCATAATGATGGCCCAACAGTCTGATTTAGTGTAGCAAAATATGACTTACAATTACTTGCTTTTGCTTGTGACGATGTATTCATCATCTTTGGTACAGCTACCGCAGATAAAATTCCTAAAATAACGATAACGAAAATTAATTCGATCATTGTAAAACCAGCTCTTTTCATAAGAACTCCTTAAAATAATATAATTTGGATTACTCTAGTAATCTTAACGATAATACTATATAATATATGATTAGATGTTGCTGAATGTAGATTTGGTACTATAATTGCTTATAATTATAGGTAATAAAAGAGAGGGAGTTATTATGAGTTTTCAAATTTCAAAAACATATAGTCTTATAGAAGATGCCCTAGATTATAGAGCTGCTCGTCAAGATATGATTGCATCCAATATAGCCAATGCTGATACTCCTTTTTATAAACCTAGAGATTTAAAATTTGAAGATGCTTTAGCTGCAAAAAAAGCAGATATTATGCAAGATAATTCAAATAAACTAGCTTTAGCTCAAACTAGTTCTTCACATATTCCATTAAAAGATGAGTCATCTTCATATAAACCAACAACATTTTTTAGAGATGGTCATATGGCTAGAAATGATGGTAATAGTGTAGATATTGATGTAGAAACAACAGAGATGAGTAAAAACTCGGTTATGTTTAATGCTCTTATTCAAGCAAATAAAAAAAGTGCGGCTATCTTCAGAAGTGTTATAGAAGCTTCACAAAAAACACAGTAAACAGAGAAGGAATTAAAAGATGAGTAATTTTTTAAATAGTTTTGACATTAGTGGTTATGGTCTTTCTGCTCAACGTGTACGTGTAAATACTATCTCTAGTAATATTGCAAATGCACAAACAACTCGAACTGAAGAGGGTGGACCTTATAGACGTAAAGAGGTTGTTTTTAAAGCGATTAATTTTAATGAACAGTTTAATAAAGCACTTCAAAATTCAACTGAAAGTGCAAAATTCGAAGACCCTTTAAGTCAAGGTGGTTTTGGTGCTAAAGTAAATCCTGCGATTATGAGTGTCGTTGTAGATAAAGTATCTCGTGATGATTCTGCTCCAAAAATGAAGTTTGAACCAAATCATCCAGATGCAGATGCCAATGGATATGTTGCTTATCCAAATATAAATCCTGTAATAGAGATGGCTGACTTAGTTGAAGCAACACGTTCATATCAAGCAAATGTTGCTGCATTTCAAAGTGCTAAAGATATGGCTAATAGTGCTATATCACTCTTACAATAAATTTAGGAAACTATTATGATAAATATTAATAATATATCAACTCCATCTACACAAGAGCTATTACAACAAAGAAATACTCTTCCATCAAATGATTTTTCTCAACACTTAAAATCTGCTATTAACAGTGTAAATGAACATCAAATATCAGGTGAACATGCAGTTGGAGATTTAGCTTCTGGTCAAGTAAAAGATCTTCATCAAGCAGCACTTGCTATTGGTAAAGCTGAAATGAGTATGAAAGTGATGCTTGAGATAAGAAATAAAGCACTCAACGCATATAAAGAGTTAGGTAGAACACAACTATAATCTTATGAATAAAACTAATATAGTTGAAAATAAAGATAAAAAAATCTTTTTTCTTTTTGTTTTCATTATTCTTCTCTTTCTTATCTTTTTATTTGTAATGCTTAATACCATTATGCATCCTAGAAATTTACCTTCAAAATATATCACTAATGTATCAAAAGCACAAAGAGGCGAGATTATTAGTGCGGATGGTTTTCATTTAGCTACTACTACAAAACTCTATGAAGCAGAGATTAATACTCGCTATTTAGATGATAATAAAACTGATCTTTTTGTAAAACTTTTTAGTATCTACTCTGGTATAGACTCTCATATTATTGAAAATAAAATAAAAGCTGTTAATAGAAAAGGAAAAGGTAGAGTAATCCTGAGTTACAATATTGCTGAAAAAGAGGCTCAATATTTAAAAAATTTAAAGTCTGAATTTAGAAGATTTCAAATTTTTATAGAACAGAAAGACTCAAAAGGGAGAAGTAATATACATGGATTAAGTATTAAAGAGAGTGGAGAGAAGCGTTCTTACCCTTATGGAACTCTTTTAACACCTGTTATAGGTTATCCAATCAAAAGTGAAGAAACTCTATTTACCTATGTTGGTGGTGTAAAAGGTTTAGAAAAATGCTTTAATAATGAGCTTGCTCCTCTCCAAGATAGTTCAGAAAAAGGTTTAAGAGATGTGAATGGAAATGTTATTTTAAATAACAAAAGCCTTGTAAAAAATATGAAACATGGTCTTGATATACAATTAACTATACCTGTATCTATACAAAAAAAAGTTGAAAAAATGTTAGATGAGATGAAATTTAAAACAAAATCTAAACAGATTATGGTAGCTGTTATGGATATTAAAAACTCTAATATTTTAACGATAGCAAGTTCAAATAGATTTTTACCAAGAGGTATAAAAAGAACAGATTACCCCTCTTTACGTCCTAGTATGGTTGAATATAGTTTTGAGGCAGGTAGTGTTATTAAACCTATAACTTATGCTTTGCTTTTAGATAAGAAACGTATTACTCCAAATGAGCTAGTTAATGGTCATAATGGTAGATTTAGAATCGGTAGAAAAGTGATTACAGATGAACATAAATTTTCATGGATCTCTGCTGATAATGTCATTGTTCACTCTTCAAATATAGGAATAGCTCAATTAGCGGACAAACTATCCAATTATGAGTTTTATCAAGGACTTTTAGATTTTGGTTTTTCAATAAAATCTACACCAGATTTAATGAATGAGAGAGTTGGTTCAATTCCAACTACAAGACAATTAAAATCTAAAATATATAAAGCAACTACCTCTTATGGATATGGAATGAGAGTAAATTTAATGCAACTTATTCGTGCTTATAGTGTATTTAATAATGATGGAAAAATGCTTACTCCAAGAATTGTTGATTGTTTTATAAATAGAGATGGTACAAAAATACCACGAGAAACACACCAAGCTATTTCAATTATTAGAAAAAATACCGCTACTTTGGTAAAAAATACACTTATAAAAACAGTGCAACAAGGTACGGGTAGAAAAACTATTATAAAAGGTTTAGAGATAGGTGGTAAAACAGGAACTGCTCATATCGTTGAAAAAGGTAAATATGTAAATAAATATAATACAAGTTTTGTAGGATTTGCTAACGATAAAAAAGCTAGATACACTATCGGTGTAGTAGTTATTCAGCCTAAAAGTAGTCAATTTGCTTCAAAAACAGCAGTACCTGTATTTAAAAAAACAGTTGAACTTATGATAGAAGATGGTTATTTAAAACCTACTATCTAAGTGAAACAATTTTTTATAGCCTTTATATTTTACACTCAAAATATAATCTTTAGTCTCTTTACTCCCTTTATCTTTATACCCTCTGCAATAGAATTTTTTTCTATTGTTCTCTTAGTATTTATTATCTCTCAAACTAAATATTATAAAATAATTCTAATATCTTGGTTATTTTTATATTTTACCCATTTTAGTTTTATAAGTTTTTTCGGTTCAACAATTAGCCCCACCGATATTTATCTTTTTTTTACTCATATATTTGAAAGTTACGAAACATTTATCTATACAGTTGATAAATATCTATTTCCTTTTATGCTATTTATACTAATCTCTCTAATTATTTTAAAATTAGAACTAAAGAGTTTAAAAATAAATATATATATTTTGACTATTTCAATTATAACTCTTTTAACAATTAATGCAGATAAAATAAACGATAGCAGTTTTTTACTCTTAGAAGCTAGTTATAAAGCGATATATCTTACAGATACAATAATGCCGATACAAACTTCATTAGCCAAAAAACCGATACATAATTCAGATATAAATATTGTTCTAATCATTGGTGAAAGTATGAGAGCTAAAGAGCTTCAAACTCAAAAATATCAGATATTTGAAAACTATTTTTATAAAACCATATATAGCGGTGCAACTTCTACCGATGTTTCAGTACCTCTTTTAATAAATGGAGCGATAAAACCAACAGATATAGATTTCTCAAATAACCTTTTTACCTTAGCTCAAAAAAATAGTTATCAAACATCTTTTATCTCTTCGCAAACTCAAAAAGCTATGCAATATATTGAGCCATATCTTCATAAAAAAAATATAGATAACTATAAGATAATGGGTTCAAAAGATGATAGATATTTAGTAGATGAGTTTAAAAAAATTTATTTAGAAGATAATAAAACTAATTTTATAGTGATGCAGATGCAAGGGGAACATAGTCCCTATATATATTATACAAACTATCAAAAATCAACTATTATACAACAATACAATGAGTCGATGGAGTATTCAAATAAGATTATTATAGAGATGATAGAGCATATAAAAACTATTCAAAAAGAGACTATTTTTATTTTCACGTCAGACCATGGAGAACTTTTAGGGGAAAGAGGCAAAACTGGTCATAATAAATTTGAAGAGGAGATTTACAGAGTTCCTTTGCTAATATTTCATACTTTAAATAATAAAATAGATTTTCAAGCTATACAATCTCATAATGATATTTCTATACTTATCCATTATCTTTTAGGATACTCTCAAACATTGAACTTTTCTTCTAAAGAGATGCGAGTAAATGGCTCAATGATAAGTGAAGAGGATGGATTTAGGCTATTCCAAAGAAAAAAATAAAGAGAATATAATGACATTAGAACAAACGATAAAACAACTCCCATCATCTGCTGGAATATACCAATATTTTGATAAAAATAGTAATTTACTTTATATAGGTAAAGCTAAAAATTTATCAAATCGTGTTAAAAGCTATTTTAATTTTACACCTATTTTAAAAGCGAACTCTACTCTTTCTATGAGAATAACAAAGATGATAAATCAAACGGTATCATTGCACTATATAGTAGTAAACTCTGAACATGATGCCCTTATCTTAGAAAACTCTCTCATAAAACAGCTCAATCCGAAATATAATATTTTACTTCGTGATGATAAAACCTATCCCTATATTTTTATAGATACAAAACAAGAGTATCCACGATTTGAGATAACTAGAAAAATTATAAAAGCTCCTGATATTAAATATTTTGGTCCATACTCTATCGGAGCAAAAGATATTTTAGACTCTATCTATGAGATATGTAAACTAGTGCAAAAAAAAGGCTCACTCAAATCTAAAAAGATATGTTTGTACCATCAGATAGACAAATGCCTTGCACCGTGTGAATTAAATATAAGTAAACAAAGGTATCAAAAAGAGATAGATTTAGCGATAGATTTAATAGAAAATAAAAAACTCTTACTCTCAAAACTAACAGATAAGATGATGGATTATGCTGAAGATATGCGTTTTGAGGAGGCGGGAGAGCTTCGAGATAGATGTGAGAGGATTAACAAGTCTGAGATAAAAAGTGAGATAGATTTTGCGTCTACTGAAAACTATGATATTTTTGTTCTTCAAAATAGTGAAACAAGAGCAGTCGTAGTACGAATATTTATGCGTAATGGAAAAATAATTTCCTCTACTCACGATTTTATAGCTCTTAATGATGGTTATGATGAAGATGAACTTTATCAAAGAGTTTTAATAGATTTTTATGGAACTGAGAAATTACCTATTGTTGTACCTATTTTAATTATGAAAGAGTTTGAAGGTTTAGAGATAATAAAAGAACATCTTAGCACTATTTTTGAGAAAAAAGCAGATATAAAAGTACCAAAGATAGGAAATAAAAAGAACCTAATCGACCTAGCAATATTGAATGCTCAAGAGCTTTTAAAAAATGATAAAAAGAGAGATTCTACTAAACTATTATCAGAAATTAAAGAGCTTTTATCTCTTCATCGTATACCAAATAGAGTAGAAGTTTTTGACAATTCTCATATCTCTGGAGTTGCAACTGTTGGGGCGATGATAGTCTATGATAACTCTCAGTTTGACAAAAAAAGTTATAGAACCTATCATCTAGTCGCTAAAGATGAATATGCTCAGATGCGAGAGACTTTAACAAGACGAGTAGAGAGTTTCTCAAAAAACTCCCCTCCCGATTTATGGATAATAGATGGAGGAACTACGCTCTTAAAATTAGCCTCTGATATTTTAGAATCCAATGGAGTTTTTATAGATGTTATAGCTATCTCAAAAGAAAAAATAGACGCAAAATCCCACCGCGCCAAAGGTAAAGCTAACGATATTTTACATAATACAAAAAAGAGTTTTAATCTAGCCAATAGTGATAAAAGGCTTCAATGGTGTCAAAACCTACGTGATGAAGCCCATAGAAGTGCAATAACTTTTCATAAAAAAACAAAACTCAAACTTGATAAAGAGAGTAAACTTCTCTCTCTTCATGGTATCTCTCAAGCTAAAATAGTGAAGCTTTTAAACCATTTTGGGACATTTGAAGTTTTAAAAACAGTAAGTGAAGAGGATATTGGTTTGGTTTTGAATGGTAGGGATGCTAAGAGTATTAAGAAAATTTATAATTAGGAAGGGACAGTTTTTTAATTATAATTTTTCTCTTCTTGATAAGAAAATTTCACTTTTTTGCATGCATGTATTAAAAATTTCAACTTGTTCTATATTTGGAATAATAAAATTTATATTTAAAATATATTGAGATAAATGTTTTATAAAAATAGATAAGAGATTTAAATTAACTCTTGAAAGTACATTATTGTTTAAATAGTAACATACAGATGAATGTATATGAGATAGTTTTATAGTTAAATAATCAAACTCTTTTTCTTTATATACATGAAATATATGTAACACTACATCTTTTATCGTATCTAATCTTGTAGGGTCTATAGCATTCATATTTTTCTTTATTGCCTCTTCTATAAAATTAATTTTTTGTGAAAAAGTCAAATTAAATCTCTATCGAGCTAATTATCATAAGTTCATTTTCATATGCAAGAAAATCTTGTTTTGTATTATCATCCATAAAATCTTCTTTAGGAATAGGATTATTTAATCTATCTATAAAATTATTTTTCCATGCTTTATCATTATGTGTCAAATCTACTAGTTTTGTCGCAGTGTATTTATTATATTTATCCCAAACAAAATCCATAATAAGTAATTCATCTTGATCTAAAGATTGTTTATCATTAATGCTATCATGTAAATCTACAATATTGATATTTTCATTACCAAATATTTTATACTGATGATAAATGCTTTGAATAACTGGACCATATTGCCAAGCTTCAATTGTATCATCAAAAAAAGGTTTATTATATACAGAATAAGAAGTTTTTTGAAGATAAAAAAGCATTTTTTGTATTTTTAAAGGAGAGATGCCATCACCAATTGTTTCAAATCTTTCTACATTTATTCTACTAAGTAAATGTTTACTTGCTTCAAAAGCTAACATAATAAACCTCCTATACATTTTATATACTTTAAATTTTAGCATAAAAGATATAATCAAAAATAAATACAAAAAATTAAGCCCAATAAAGCTAAAATTGACTTATGATAAAAAGAATTCCTACTAAAAAAATATATGTCGGCGATGTTGCAGTTGGTGGTGATGCACCTATAAGCACTCAGTCTATGACATACTCAAACACTCACGATGTTGAGGCTACCGTAGCTCAGATAAAACGTTTACATTTTGCAGGTGCTGACATAGTTCGTGTTGCTGTTCCAGATATGCAAGATGCTTATGCTCTTAAAGCTATTAAAGAGCAAATAGAACTTCCTCTTGTTGCAGATATTCACTTTAACTATAAACTTGCACTTATCGCAGCTGAATCTGTTGATTGTATAAGATTTAACCCTGGAAATATTGGAAATAAAGAGAAGATAAAAGAGATAGTAAAAGCTTGTCAAGAACGTAATCTTCCTATACGTATCGGTGTAAATGCTGGAAGTTTAGAAAAAGAGTTTTTAAACAGATATGGACAAACGGCAGAGGGAATGGTAGCATCAGCAGAGTACAACATAAAGTTCTTAGAAGATTTAGGATTTGATGACATTAAAATATCTCTTAAAGCAAGTGACGTTCAAAGAACAGTAGATGCTTACAGAATGTTACGTCCTAAAAATCATTATCCATTTCATTTAGGTGTTACAGAAGCTGGAACGCTATTTCATGCAACTGTAAAAAGCTCTATCGGTCTTGGTGCATTACTTCTTGATGGTATTGGCGATACTATGCGTGTAAGTATTACAGGAGAATTAGAGGAAGAGATAAATGTAGCTCGTGCTATTTTGAAAGATAGTGGAGCTATGCCTGATGGATTAAATATTATCTCATGTCCTACTTGTGGACGTATCGAAGCTGACCTAGTAAGTGCCGTAGCTGAGATAGAAAAAAGAACGGCTCATATAAAAACTCCTCTTAATGTTTCAGTAATGGGTTGTGTTGTAAATGCTATTGGTGAAGCAGCACATTCAGATGTTGCCATAGCTTATGGTAAGGGTAAAGGTCTTATTATGGTTAAAGGTGAAGTTGTGGCTAATCTTGATGAGAGTGAACTTGTGGATAGGTTTGTTGGAGAGGTTGAGAAGATGGCTGGGGAATTTAACAAAAGATGAATTTAAACCAATAATAAAATTTCTATTAAAAACTTTCAAAAAATAAAAAAAAGGCTAACCATTGCAAGACAACCTATACAACCTAGCATTTGAGCGCTCAGTTCTTAGTTCAATAGTATTTGAACCACAACAATTTGATGAACTTAGTGTAGCACTTAAAGTAGAGGATTTTTATCTTCCAGCACATCAAGATATTTTTAATGCGATGACTACTCTTTTACAAAAAGACCATCCTATTGATGAAGAGTTTATTAAAAAAGAGCTTTTAAAATTAAAAAAATTTGATGAACAAGTTTTACTTGAGATTTTATCAGCAAACCCTATCTCAAATACAAAAGCTTATGTAGAGGAGATAAAAGATAAATCTCTCAAACGTCATCTTTTAACACTTACAACAGAGATTAAACGTGTAACAGTAGAGGAGGAACTCCCATCTGCTGAAGTGATAGATATTGTAGAGAAAAAACTCTATGAGATAACACAAGATAATCAAACAAGTGACTTTAAAGATTCTCCTAAAATGACGTATGACACGATGGAATATATCAAAGAGATGAAAGCTCGTGGTAATAGTGTTTTAGTTGGTGTAGATACTGGCTTTGCAGAGCTTAACAAGATGACTACTGGTTTTGGTAAGGGGGATTTAGTTATTATCGCTGCTCGTCCTGCAATGGGGAAAACGAGTTTTGTGTTAAATACTGTTAATTCTCTAATAATGCAAGGAAAAGGTGTAGCTTTTTTCTCCTTAGAGATGCCTGCTGAACAGTTGATGTTGCGTCTATTTTCTATCCAAACTTCTATACCTCTTCAAAAGCTTCGTGTAGGAGATATGAACGATGAACAATGGAGATCATTAACGGGTGCGATGGACAATATGAACAAAGCTAAACTTTTTGTAGATGACCAAGGAAGTATAAATATAAATCAACTTCGCTCTAAACTTCGTAAACTAAAAAATCAACATCCTGAGATAGAGATAGCAGTGATAGATTATCTTCAGATTATGAGTGGTATCGGTAATCAAGATAGACACCTTCAAGTATCTGAAATCTCTCGTGGGCTAAAGATGTTAGCACGTGAACTAGAGATGCCAATAGTTGCACTTTCTCAGTTAAACCGTGGTGTTGAGTCACGTAATGATAAACGCCCGATGCTGAGTGATATTCGTGAGTCTGGTTCTATTGAGCAGGATGCAGATATTATTCTTTTTGTATATCGTGATGATGTTTATCTCTATAAAGAGGAAAAAGAGCGTGAAAAGGCTGCTAAGGCTGAGGGTAAAGAGTTTGTAAATACTTATATTGAAAAAGAGGAGGAGGAAGCTGAGATTATTATAGGGAAGCAACGTAATGGTCCTACAGGTCATGTAAAACTGATGTTTCAAAAAAAGCTTACTCGTTTTGTAGAGGTTCACAACCATGCTCCAGCTTTTGAAACAAGTTATGAAA
Organism: uncultured Sulfurimonas sp.; assembly: GCA_964642985.1. Classification (GTDB taxonomy): domain Bacteria; phylum Campylobacterota; class Campylobacteria; order Campylobacterales; family Sulfurimonadaceae; genus Sulfurimonas. The sequence continues at coordinate 7,674 of CAZXSD010000003.1, read as the reverse complement.
ATATAGATACATCCTCTGCTAATATAGATATTGGAGAACCCTCTATGTCTATGCCTGTTTTATAAATATTTTAAATGCTCCTAAAAGAGGTCGAACTCTTCAGTTCAAAAAAAGACCTCTTTAACTTTTTTTTATTCATCTCTTTTATTCTAACATATTCACTTCTTATTGAGTATCACAATTACAAACAACTCACACAATTTGATTCTGCATTAGTTGATGCAACTGTTATAAAACAATATATAAAAACTAAAATGTCTAAAAAAGGGAAGTTAAGAACCTATCAAGTGTTAAAATTAAAATCTGATAATAGTTTTATATTTTATACCATAGCAAATAAAAAACTTCGAGATATTAAGGGTAAAAAAGTGGAATTAGAGTTGTCATTAAAAGAGATAACTTTTTACCAATATATGACAACACTCTTTGGATATAGTCGTATTTTACATATAGAAGAGATACCAAGTTTAAAACAAAAATTAAACTCTTTTATAGAAAATTCACATACTAACAAAGATATAACATCAATATATCAAGCACTATATACAGCCACACCACTCACAAAAGAGTTACAGCAGATATTTTCTACTTTAGGAATTTCGCATCTTTTAGCTATTAGTGGTTTTCATTTGGGAGTGTTGAGTGGAGTCCTTTTTTTTCTTTTAAAATATCCCTATAAATTTTTACAAAATAGATACTTTCCATATCGAAATAGTACAAGTGAACTTTTTTTAATGTTAGCTTTTGTTCTATTTTTATATCTTATCTTTTTAGATTCCCCTCCATCCTTAGTTCGTTCTTTTGTTATGTTAGTTATCGGATTTTCACTTTATGATAGGGGTTTAACAGTTATTTCTATGCAAACACTTCTTTTAACTGTAATAGTAATTCTAGCCTTTACACCTCGATTTTTCTTCTCTTTAGGATTTTGGCTTTCAGTCAGTGGAGTTTTTTATATCTTTTTGTTTCTTATACATTTTAAACTTATTTCTAAAGTTTGGCAGTTTATACTTATACCGATATGGGTCTATATTATGATGCTTCCACATTCACTTTTTATCTTTGAAAACTTTAGTATATATCATCCATTTTCAATTATTTTAACATCTCTATTTACACTTTTTTATCCATTGAGTATATTTTTTCATATTATAGGATTTGGGAATATTTTTGATAGTTTACTTTTGTGGTTGTTAAATTTTGGAGGGGAAGGGGTAACTATTGGTTTGAATATTTATTTTGAGATTATTTTTGTATTGTTTTCTTTTTTAGCTATTTTTTATAAAAGAGCGGTATATATTTTGATAATATATAGCTTTTTTATATTTTTGTATGCTATTTTTAATAATCTACTGAATTATTAAGAGTTTAATCTTTGAGAGATTTTCTTGAAAACTTCATCACCATCAATTAGCATTACTTGATTAGTTTCTATTTTATTTTGGCGTTTATTTACTTTTTTATCCATCACGAGTTTATAGTTGTATTAGAGGGGGTAATACTTGCTAATATTTTATCAACAATTTTAGTTTTTAAATCTATTGGTAAAATATCTATTTCATCAAATAATTGTTCTTTTTTGAGGGCTAACATAGTAAACTCCAAATTTTAAATATAGATTATTATATCTAAATAGTCTATATTTGGAAGGAACACTTTTTTATATTAAATTTGGATATAACGGTTGAATAGAACCATAAATTTCCGCTAGGTAATTTATTGCGTTCCTATGTTTTACTGCTTTCAAGCTTCACTACTTTCTAAAGCTAGTCTCATTTTCTCTTGATTCTTCAATTTCTACTATCATCTCAATTACTTTTTTATAACTATTGATAAAATATTTTTTAAATAAAGTGTAGTTACCAGTTTCATAGTAAGTTACAATAGATTTTAAATACTCTTTTACACTCTCTTCATCTGGAATATAAATCATATTTAATGTATCTTTGAATACTACATTTAACATCAATCTAGCTGTTCTTTTATTACAATCTGTAAAGTATTGAAGATATGCTAAGTTATTATGAATATATAAAGCTTTGTTAAATGGATTTGAAATAGTATCAGCTACTTTAAAAAGATAATTTAATTCATCTTCTAATTTCTCTTTTGTAGCCAATGGAATATAGTTACACCCTGTAATCAAAACTTCCCCATCTCTTGGTACTGCACGTTTATTTTCAGCTACCATCTCAGCAGATAAAATATAATGTAAATCTTTTAAAGTTTGTTTAGAGGGCTTAAAATCTTTCGTTATAAACAGCTCATAAGCATCTCTAAGATTTAAAATCATCTTTGCATCACTATATTTTTTACCCCCTGCTGTTCTTCCATATTCTATTAAAGCCTGTGTATCTAGCTTATCGTAAGTATTACCCTCAATTAGTGCAGATGTATGGATAAAATCTAATCCGAATTTATCTATATAGCTTTTATTGTTTAAAAACTTTTTTAATGAAACCTTTTGATTTAATTCTTCTAAAAGTTCTATTTCTTTTTGTGTAAATATATCTGTGTTTTCTAAATAGTTTGGATTATAAGTTATCATAATTGCTCCTCTTGGTATCTATTTACTAATAGCTTGACTTCATCATTAAAACCTTGAATATACATCAATAAAAGTGATAAAGTTTCAAAAAGTCCTTTTGCCATTGTTAAAACATCAGTGATTTGTTGAGTAGTATAACTTATTTTTTGATACTCAAAAGTTGCTTTTAAATATTCACCCTTGCCGTGACTAAACAATGAAAACTTTTCATAACTAGCTAGTTCTGATTTTGTAAATTGTTGAAAAACACCATTAAATTTAGCCCCAGATACATCTGTATGACTCTCAAGTTCTTCTACCATTTTCATAAAACTTATAAATTTTGTCTTATTATCTAGCCAATCTAAAATACTTGTATTCTTTTTCTTCTCTATAAATTCAAGATAATAACTTTTTACATAAAGTTCAAGCATTGTTCTTAGCAGTAAAATAGCAGAACTAAAATGATTATTTTGTATTAATATAAAAAAAGATTCATAATGAGAGCAAAACATAGAATAATAAGTGTAGTTGATTTTATTGTAATCATCATCTAAAGTTAATTTCTTCTTATCTAACATTTCATGAACTAAAACAAAATCCTTACCCATCTTTTTTAATAAATCATCTATATTTAATTTTATCATTCTTTACTCGCATTCTTAACATCAAGCTTATCCAAAGTAATTTTCAAACTTTCAATCTTATCTTTCAAAGACACAGACATCGGTTTAGTATCTGCCAACTCATCTAAAATATTTTTAGTTCGTATCTCTTTCCACTCATTTATAAAAGCTTTTTCAATAGTATCTTTTACAACGGCTTCTATATCTGCACCACTATATCCTACAGTTTCTTTTAGTAATTTAATGGTATCAATATTTTTATTCCATTTCTTCCGTTTTTTCAGATGAAGTTCTATAATATTTTTTCTCTCTTCATCATTTGGAAAATCAACAAAAAATATCTCATCAAATCTACCTTTTCTTAAAAACTCTGGTGGTAAGTTTGAAATATCATTAGATGTAGCTACTACAAAAACTGAACTCTTTTTCTCTTGCATCCAAGTTAAAAAATAGCCAAAAAGTCTAGTTGTAACTTCATTTCCTCCTGATTCTCCAGCTCCTGCAAATGCTTTTTCTATCTCATCTATCCAAAGAACACAAGGACTGACGGCTTCTGCCATGCCTATGGCTCTTCTCATATTTTCTTCACTCTCACCAACATATTTACCTAAAAGTTTCCCAATATCTAATCTTAAAAGTGGGACATTAAAAAGTCTAGCTGTTGCTTTTGCTGTTAAACTTTTTCCACATCCAGGCATACCAACTATAAGCATTCCACTCGGAGTTTCTACTCCAAACTCTAAAGCACTTTCAAGATTATTAAATATTTTAGCTTTATTATTTAACCAATCTTTTAAGTTATCCAATCCTCCAATATCTTCAATACCCTCTTTAAAATTAAGTATCTCTATCATTCCCGATTTTTTGATAATCTGCTCTTTCTCTTCAAGTATTAATTGTGTATCTTTTTTTTCAACAGTGCCACTTTTTTGATATGCAAGATTTAAAATCTGAATTATCTCAAACTCACTAAAACCTTTTAAAGAGAGTGCTAACTCATTTATTAAATGTGTATCAATAGTTATATTCATACTTTGTGAAAAATCATTAATAGTATAAATGATTTTTTTTCTATTTGGTAAAGGTGTATCATAAATTGTTATCAATTTTTCTAGTTCTGTAGGTATATTTAATTTAGTAGCTACGATAAATATCGTCACATAATAGTTATCTTCATATATCGTTTTGAGTGCTATGGACTTTAAAAGAGATATTATTTTATGATTATCTATTAAATTATGAACATCTTTTAAAACTAAAAAGATAGGTTCACTTTGTTCTGTTAAAAAGAGATTTAAAAACTCTTCAAGAGTATAATCAGTTTCTTGATTTTTAGTTTTAAAATTTACATATCCTAAACCCTCATTAAATTCATAAATTTTACTTTTTGATGATAGCTCTTTTAAAATATTATCAAAGGAATTAAAATCAAATGTAGGGATATATAATATCGGTCTAAGGGCTTCTATATAAGAGGATAATTTATCTACGGCATTCATCATTTATACTTTCATATAGACTATTGATTCAGAATCAGTATTGCTTTTATAAGCTAGTCCATTTAAAATTAAAAAATTTCCATTTATCTCTTCTGCTGATAACTCTTGTTTTAAATCATTAGCACTTCTAATAAATGTACCATCTGGAATTGATAAAATCATTACTTTTGTATCTGCTGTTTCTAGGTCTTTCCAATAAGAATCTGTTACATCTTTAAAATAGATCAGTCCTAATTCTTTAGCTATTGTTTTTAGTTTTATAAATTCTAATTTTTCAAAAGGATGATAATTAATACCATTTACATATAATTTATTCTCATCCTGATTATTAAATTTCACAATAAGAATAGGTTCGCCACCTGATACTAGATAATAACCATTTGTATTTACTTCAACATCAGTAATTAGTTGTGTATCTATTTTTAAATTTAAAGACTTTAAGCGGCTACAAGTTTCATTACTGGAAATGAAATTTTCATACAAATCTTTCTTAATATATTCACTATCCATAAATTTAATATGCAACGCATCATTCATCAAAACAGCATATATCATAAAAGGAGATTTTTCTTTATATAACTCATAACTATCTTTATAATCAAGCTCAAACAGTTTCAAATATTTATCACTTATCTCTTTTGAAGCTATTTTTAAAAATGCCATATCTTCTTTATATTCAATAATATCTTCGATAAGTTTCTCATAATTTTTATGATACTCTGTAATTCTATTTTTTAAATGTTCATCTTTCATATCAAAAATTTCAAGAGATTTTTTTCTACTCTCTTGAAACTCTAACGAATAGATACTCTCTCTTATCTCTGCATCATCTTTTTGAATATCAAATATTTTGATAAGTTCTACAATAATAGAACTCTCTTTTTGAATATTTTCTACTTTTTCTAAATACTCATCAAACCCACGAACTTTAAGCCATTTTTGAAGTAAACCATTTTCATAGACTTCTAATATATCATCTATACAAAAATTATTTTGTAAACTTTTTATATCTCTTACGGGATTGTCATCTAATAAAAGATTAAACTTTATCGTTTTAGCCATTGTTTTTTTCCTTTTTACTTATCTCAATTACTTCATTTTTTATAAATGTTAAATTTTTATAAATACCTTTTAAATCTTCAATATTTGTACAATTAAAACCACGACTTACAAAATATTGATATTTGTCTTTTCCTAATTTCTCCAAAATTACAAAACTCCAAGTAGCACCAATAATATATGCACCTTTCATAGATGTTTCATTATTAAGTTCAATAGCTGAAATCAACTCTGCTAAAAGTTGAGGTTCAGGATTGCTAGTTACAAATCCTTTTTTAAACTCTTGAATAAAAAAATAGGGTTTTTCTGCTTTTTTCAAACCTTTGGAAAGAATAAAATCTGCTTTACCATTAAATATAAATTTATCTGTTTTATATCTTAAAGGTTCGTGATAAAAACTTCTAATATCATCTGTCAAAAGAAAAAAATCAATATTTAAAATTAAAGGAACAATAAAATTAACTTTTAAATCCTCTTCATCATAAATATTTATTAATTTAATATTCTTCTTAATCAATCTTTTTAAAAAATTCTTTTTTTTAGTAGCAATAGTTATTTTATTATTAAACCACTTATCAAAAATAGTATCATCTATCAAATTTTCTTTAATATCAACTACACTTTTTAACTCTTCTGTTTTTATCTTACTGAAACTATAAGTGGGAATACCCTCTTCATTTTTACCCTCTAATTTATTAACTCTTTGTTGCAGTTCTAGGATTATTTTATCTTTTTCTATTTCACTCATTATCTTTTCCTCGTGCTAAAACCAAGAACAAACTGTATCCCAAGCTGAGCTTACTGCATTCCCTACACTTGTTGCCACAGATTTAACTCCACTGACAAGACTACTAGCAACAGATTTTGCAACACTTGCTATTTTTTTAACACCTTTGTTAATTAGTCCACCGACAAAATTACCTGCAAATTTTCCAACAACTGTACCAATAGCTGTACCTGCTATTGTTCCAGCAGGTCCAAATATAGTTCCGATAAACCCACCAACTTTTCCACCAATTACACCACCATATTTTGTAGTAGAAACAACTATGGCAGAGTTTAGAATAGCTGTATTTCTATCTATTGTATATTCTACTGCATCCATAGCATTGAGTTCACCATTTGCTAATTTGTAAGCAACTTTTGCAGATGTTACTCCTTTATCAACAATCATACTTATCTCTTCGGGAGTTTTTTCTTTTAAAGAGGGTGGAAGTAAATCTCTATTTTTAGCTATCTCCGTAGCCACTGAAACGGCTGTTTTAAATTGCTTGTCATAATCAGAATCAAGTTTTGTCTCAAAATATTCTTTGACTGCTTCTATCTCTTTATGTTTTGTATCGATCTCAAATTTACCATCTTCATTTATGATAGCACCTAAAACGGTATTATCTTTGAGTTGTCTGTTAAAATCATCGATAATAACTTTTTTATTCAAATCTTCATATTTATCATTTGGTAATTTTTTTGAAATATCTACACTTTCATCAAATATCTCTATTAGCATATCGTTATTTGAACTATCAAGATTAGATTTAACCTCTTGAACAAATTGATTTTTAGCATCATCTGATAAATCTTCAACAACTACATCTACTTTATCTTGTAGCCATTGTGTTCTTGTTTTACCATCTTCTTTAGCTTTTTGTAAATCTTTATAATTTTTATCAACTAGTTCTATTGTATCTGCAATATTATCAACTAATTGTTGAGCTTTTTGAAAATCTAAATTTGTATTTTCTTCTATTGTTTTAGCTAAGTTTTCTTTTAAATTATTGCTGGATAAAACATCAACACTTTCATTAACTATATCTTGAAATTCAGTTTTATTGTTATTCATTATTTTCCTTTTGTGATTGACCCTGCATACAACTATTTATTAAAAGGACATTATGTCCCTTAAAATAAAACTATATCCCATAAACCTTATGATAAATACTCATTCTTTTTGAAACTTTTTTAA
>CAZXSD010000002.1:0-67332 GCA_964642985.1 uncultured Sulfurimonas sp. | reverse complement strand
TTTATCAATTAAAAAATTAAATTAGCTGCTTTTGTGGGAATCTGCAAGTGGCTCCCTTATTTAAATATATTTAATTATACCACTACTTCCGAAACCGAAACCCCTCTTGACTCAAAAGTTCTCTTAACTTAACCTGCATCTCCCCTTGAAACTCCATAAAATGTTCTTTATAACTTCCACCACACCCTATTTTCTTTTTCAAAGATTTCAAAAGAGCCGTAGCATCTTCCTTAGAAAGCTGAAAAGCCCCAACAAGAGTAACCACTTTTCCACGTCTTTTCTCTCTTTTAAAAACTAAAAAATGTTTGGAGGGTTCTAAAATCTCATTTGAGATTTTAGGTTTTGAGGGGGTTTGAACTTGTGACCAGCTATCGTCAATATCTGCACCGATAAAAATGTTTAGTTTTTTACCTCTACTCAAATTAGATAACTTTTTGAGCTAAAACACTCATATTTTCGTGTTTATAATGTTTCTCTGTAAGATTTGAGATAACATCATTAAGTGAATAACTATCTCTATCATAAACAGCGATTAAAATCTCATCGCCACTCTTTAAAAATGTAGTTTCTCCATACTTAGTATAACGTGTAGCACCGATACTTATAATTGCTTCTTTAGGATTTTCACAAGCGATAATATACTCTTCAATAGGCTCTAAAGGTCCAAAATCTTCTTGATTTGTAATTTGATTTAACATCCAATCATTTAACTTCTCATAAAAGTAACTATACCCTGTAAGCTCTACATTTTCGCCATAAGCAGTAAGCTCTCCATTACGACGAAGAAAACTACATATAGAGTAACTATCCATCACACTACCAGCTTCAAACTTGTCTATCTTAATAAGCTCATTTGAAAAACCTTTAGAGTCTTCACCCCAATTTTTCTTATCACTTATTTTAGATGCACCAGCTACTCTTATAGAACAATCATTATATGCTCCAAAGTAAGTAGGAGTAATTTTAGATAACTTTCCAGCTCTGTATTCTAAGTCACAAATCAAACCAACTTCTGGTTCAGCTTGAATATTTACACTCTCTTTTGGAACTCTAATAGTATCTGAAGATAAAGGGTAACTACTCAATATCTTTTTTGCTTTTAAATCAACGGTATGTAAAGAGTTACTTGGCATAGGAAGATAAAAAGGAAACATACCTTTTGGTGCTGCTTCCTCTGCTGTTATAATATCTTTGAACTCCTCAAGTTCTCCAGCTTGTGCTAGATGAAGAGCAAAGTTTCCAGCGATACCAAGTCCAAGAAATTTCTTGTACTTAGCCACTAGATTTCACCTTTTTCTTTTAACTCTGCATACTCTTCATAAGAGCCTTTAAAATCAACAAGTGTACCATCAGCACGAAGCTCAATAATACGTGAAGCGAATGCGTCAAGTAACTCTCTATCGTGTGACACACAGATAACGTTTCCTTTAAACTCAAGAAGACCCTCTCCAAGTGCAACAATCGCTTCAAGGTCAAGGTGATTTGATGGTTCATCAAGAACTAAAAAGTTTCCACCTTCAAGCATCATTTTACTTAGCATCATACGATGTTTTTCACCACCAGAGATACTTACTACACCTTTTTCTTGCTGTTCACCATTAAATAGCATACGTCCAAGACAGTTTCTTATCTCTCCGATATCACGCTTAGGGTCAAATGCACGTAACCAATCATAAAGAGTACCTTCACCCTCAATAATATCAGCAGTATCTTGTGGAAAATAAGAGTTTTCAATAGTAGCACCCCAATTAACTTCTCCAGCATCAGGCTTCATCTCTTCCATTATAATTTTAAGAAGTGTTGATTTACCAATACCATTTGGACCAATAAGTGCAACTTTTTCACCTGGTTCAAATTTAAGTGTAATATCTTTAAGAACTTCATTATCTCCGTAAGAGTGAGATATATTTTTAAGGTCAAGAGCTTCTCCCCCCATTGTACGTTTGGCTTTAAAAACTATTGATGGGTCACGGCGTGAAGATGGTTTAATATCTGCAAGTTCCATTTTATCAAGTTTTCTTTGACGAGAAGTTGCTTGTTTTGCTTTTGAAGCATTTGCAGAGAAACGTCTTACGAAAGCTTCAAGTTCATCTTTCTCTTTTGCCATTTTAGCATTATCAAGTTCAAGTTGTTTCGCAAGAACATTTGCAGCGATATACCAATCATCATAAGTACCTGTAAACTCACGAATTTTTTGATAATCAACATCTAAGATATTTGTAACAACAGAGTTTAGGAAATGTCTATCGTGAGAGATAACAACTAAAGTACCCTCGTGACGTTTAAGCTGATTTTCTAACCAAGAGATAGTTTCAATATCTTGATTATTCGTAGGCTCATCAAGGAATAAAACGTCTGGTTTAGGATAAAGAACTTGTGCAAGTAAAACCTTGAATTTATCAGCACTATCAAGTGTACTCATAAGGTTGTTATGGTCTTCAACAGGAATACCAACGTTAGCAAGAATTTTACCAATATTTACATCATACTCATAGGTAGGGTCTTCCTCAACACAGATAACCTCTAAATCAGCTAAACGATTGTTTGTAGCATCATCTTCAAAATCACCCGTTACATATAACTCTTCTTTCTCTTTAATAGCATCATAAAGACGTTTATTACCATAAAGAACAGCATCTAAAATTGTGTAATTTTCAAATGCAAATTGATTTTGACCAAGAACACCAACTTTAAGACCATTTGCAACACTAATGTCACCTTCATACTCATCTATCTGACCACTTAATATATTTAAAAAAGTAGTTTTACCAGCACCATTTGCGCCGATAAGACCGTAACGTTTATGACGGTCTAACTTTAGGTTTATATCTTGAAATAGAACTCTATTTCCATATCTCATTATTAAATTGTTTACTGATACCATATATTTATTCTCTCATGTAGGCACTAAAAGGTAAGCCTATTAATTTTCGCGATTATAGCTTATTATTAATAAAAAGTGATATAATTCTCTTCATATAGGAGAATTATTTTATGGGCATAAGAGGTGATTTAGAAGCTAATTTTGATTTTGATATTGTTGATGAATTTCTTGACCATTACTCTTTAATGGTAGATAGTATGGAGATTATGATATTAGATTTGAATGACCCATCACTATGCAAACGAAGTATTGATGAGCTTTTTCGTGTCTTTCATAATATTAAATCAGCATCAGGCTATCTACAACTAAAATCTATGAATAAACTCTCATCCTATGTGGAAGATATTCTTGAAATATTACGAACAACAGAAAAATGTGCCTCGCAAGAAACTATAGATTGGTTATTAAATATTTCAGATATGTTTTCCAAATGGAATGATGATTTTAAAGAAGATAGAACTCTTAGCAATGTAAAATATTCTCTACTTAAACTCCCCGACTTGGACAAATAATTTATGAAAAATTTAGTAGCATTTATAACATCTGGGTATCCAGAAAAATCTTTTAGTATTGACCTTGCTTTATCCCTTGGTGAAAATGGTGTAGATACACTTGAACTTGGTGTACCTTTCTCTGATCCTGTTGCAGATGGTCCTTTAATTGAAAAAGCAAATCATAAAGCATTAGAACTTGGATTTAAGTTTCAACATCTTTTAGATATTTCCAAAGAGGTAGCTCCTACGGTAGATACACTATGGATGGGCTATTTCAATAGTTTTTATCAACAAAATATGGATAAACTTATTCCTCTTGCAAAAGAGATAGGTGTAAACGGTCTTATAGTTCCTGATCTTCCTCATGAAGAAGCTCTCTTATACAAAAAACTTTTTAATGAGAACAATGTATCTAATATCAGTTTTGTAGCACCAACAGATAGTGATGCAAGAATAAAAGAGGTTGTAACTGATGCACAAAAATTTATATATATGGTTGCATACACAGGTATAACAGGTTCTGGAAAAGCTGAGAACCTCCAACCATTTTTAGAAAATATTAAAAAATATACACAAACTCCCGTTTATGTAGGATTTGGAGTAAATCAAAAAACTGCTAAATCAAAAGTAGAGGGTGCTGATGGTGTTATTGTAGGAAGTGCTTTTATAGATATATTGTTACAAGATTCTTTGAATTATAATCAAAAGATTAAAGAGTGTAGCGAATTGGCTCGTGTTATTAAGGATGAGATTAACTCTTAGGAATGTAAAAAGTGTGGATTTGATTTGAGTAATAGTGATAAAAGAACTCAAAGAGAGGAGACAAGAGAAAAATGCCTATTAATTTAGGTAAAATTATCAAAGAAACAGATACATTTTATTTCAAAAATAAAGAGGAAAATAATGCAACACCTAATAAGAACAGATGATTTCACAATCCAAGAGATAAACGAGATTTTAGTAGATGCAAAGAAGTTTAGCGATGGTCGTTTTGATAGAATACTTCAAGATAAGATAATTATTACTCTCTTTTTTGAAAATTCAACACGTACAAAAAGCTCTTTTGAGATAGCTGCTAAACGTCTTGGAGCAGAGATGGTGCATCTTGATGTAAATGCAAGTTCTACAAAAAAAGGGGAAACTCTTGTTGATACTGCTATGAATCTTGATGCTATGGGTCCTGATGCTATTATAGTACGTCATCAAAATTCTGGAGTGCCTAAAATACTTTCAAATGCTACAAAAGCTTCTATTATAAATGCAGGAGATGGCGCACATGCTCATCCTACTCAAGCACTTTTAGACCTCTATACACTTACTGAAAATTTAGGAACTGTAAAAGGTAAAAAGATTGCGATAGTGGGAGATATTAAAAATTCACGTGTGGCTAATTCAAATATTGAACTTTTAACTCGTTTTGGAGCTGAACTTATTTTGGTTGCACCTCCCCATTTTTTACCTAAAACATCACTGAGAACCACTCATTTTTTACCTGAGATTATTGATGAGGTTGATGCTATTATGAGTTTAAGAACTCAAACTGAACGTCACTCTTCACAAAGTTATGCTTCTTTAAAAGATTATGCAAGTGATTTTTGTATCACTACTGAACTTGTAGGGGATAGAGATATTATCTTACTTCACCCTGGACCTGTTCATAGAAATATTGATATTTGTGATGCACTTTTAGCTGATGAAAGATGTAAAGTTTTAGAGCAGGTTACAAATGGTGTAAATATTAGAATGGCGATACTTAAAAAGTTGATAGCTGATACGTAATATATGACATTTCAAGATTTAAACTCCTTAGGAAAACAAAGAAAACCTTTTTTATTCATCACAGATTTCAAGGCTCAAAATATAGAAATTATTCTCTTAGATGAGTTAGAAAAAAATGATATAGAGTTTGCAATAGATGAAAACTATATAAAAAAAAATCATACTCAAACTTTAGAAAAAGAGCCTCTCTCTTTTGAAATTTATTATAAAAAATTTAAAAAAGTGATAGATAAAATAAAAGCTGGAGAGAGCTATCTCTTAAATCTTACACAAGAAACTAAAATTAAAAGTTCCCTCTCTTTAAAAGAGATATATCAAAATGCAAATGCTCATTATAAACTAAGATATAAAGATAAATTTGTATGTTTCTCTCCTGAAAAGTTTATTCAAATCTCTGAGAATAAAATTCATACTTATCCTATGAAAGGGACTATTGATGCTTCTTTACAGAATGCAAAAGAGAAAATTTTAGCCGATACAAAAGAGATGGCTGAACATATTATGGTTGTTGATTTACTGAGAAATGACCTCTCAATAGTTGCTAAAAATGTTACAGTAGAAGATTTTAGATATATAACAACAGTTGATACGGGAGAGAAAAAACTTTTACAAGTGAGTTCTCATATTAGTGGAACTCTTGAGTATAATTGGCATAGTCATATTGGTACTATTTTATCTTCACTTTTACCTGCTGGAAGTATTACAGGTACGCCTAAAAAGAGTACAGTTAAAATTATAGAAGATATTGAAGAGTATGAAAGAGGATATTTCAGTGGAGTATTTGGTATTTATGATGGAAAAAAATTAGATAGTGGTGTGATGATACGTTTTATAGAAAAAATTGAAGATGGGTATATCTATAAGAGTGGAGGGGGGATTACACTTGATAGTGATGCTAACTCTGAATATAATGAACTTCTTGATAAAATATATCTTCCTTAGTTTTCATCTCTTCTTTTCATCATCTCTTTTTTTTATAGGGGAATATACGCTTACTCTTATTTTACAAACTGTTTTTATAATAATTTTTTTTAAATCTAAATTTTTTATCTATATCTCCTATATACCGATTATATTGTTTGGATTGATAAAACTTTTTGCATCTACAACTTACCTATTATATTTTGTAAATCTATTTGTCTTCCTTTATCTTTTATATAAGAGTGATAATATTTTAACTCTACAAGAGTTAGTGATTTTTTCTTTATATTTAAGTGGATTATATTTTATATATCTCTCTACAAGTGAACTCCGATATGATATATATCTTTATTTTGATATTACAGATAGAGTAAATAGTATTCATTCTGAGATTATCTATATGTTAAGTTTTCTACACCTACTCATTTTATTTTTTATGGGATATAATAAAGAAAAATTATTTAGGATATTTTGATGTATATAGAAGAACTGAAATTTTCTCTTTGGGCAGATTTTATAGAGAGAGATTATTTAGATAATGAATTTAAAGAGTTGATAGAGAAGGGTATTATAAATGGAGCTACTTCAAATCCTGCTATATTTAAAAATGCTATTTTAAATTCTCCTGCATATAAAGAGCAATTAGCATCTTTATCAGATTTAACTCCAAAAGAGAAATATGAAGCTGTTGCTATTTTTGATATTCAAAAAGCAGCTGATATTTTAAAACCTTTATATGATAAAAATGATGATGGTTATGTAAGTATAGAGGTAGACCCTTTTCTTTGTGATGATGCAGAGGCAACTATTAAAGAGGGAAAAAGACTTTTTAAAACGATAGATAGAGCAAATATAATGATTAAAGTACCAGCAACAGATGCTGGTTATATCGCTATGAAAGAGTTACTATCGGTAGGTATTCCTGTAAATGCAACTCTAATTTTTTCAAAAGCTCAAGCTATCTCTTGTGCAAAGGCCTTTAAAGAGGGTGTTCGTATCTATGGCAAAAAAATAGATAGTGTAATAAGTGTTTTTGTAAGTAGAATAGATAGAGCATTAGATACTCAGCTTAAAGAAAAAGGGATAGATACTGCATTAACAGGTATCTATAACAGTGCAGATATTTATTCTGAGGTTGAGAGTATGAAAGTAGAGGGATGTAGAACCCTTTTTGCAAGTACAGGTGTAAAAGATGATTCATTTGATGCACACTATTATATAGAGCAACTTTTAGCTTATAACAGTGTAAATACTGCACCGATAGATACTATCAAAGCATTTCATTCAAATCCTAGTACAAAAAATGCCTTACCAATCTCTCAGGATATAATCCAAAAGCATTTTGATAAAATTTTAATTGCTGGAATAGATTTTGATGCTATGATAGAAAAACAGATTAATGATGGCTTAGAACAGTTTAAAGACGCATTTAAAGATATATTGGAAACATTATGACAGAAACAGATATTAGTGAATTAACATTTGAGCAATTAGGTAAGATACGTATGTATCTTAAAAATATGATTAACAATGGAGGAAGTGATCTTCATGTAAAAGCTAACTCTGTTATTCGTGCAAGAATTCATGGGGATTTAGTACAGATTTCAGGAAGAATATTTTCTGCAGAAGATGCTTTGACATTTGCAAAAGAGCTTCTAAAAGGTAGATTTGCAGAATTAGTTGAAAAAAGAGAGTTAGATTTAGTCTATCCATTTGATGAGCGTAACCGTTTTCGTGTAAATATTTTTTTTCAGATGGATGGTATCTCTGCCGTATTTCGTATTATTCCTGTAAAAGTTCCCTCTTGTAGTGAACTAAACTTACCTCCTATCTTAAAAAGTTTTACAAATAAATCAAGAGGTTTAGTTCTTGTAACTGGTGTAACAGGAAGTGGTAAATCTACAACTTTAGCATCTATGATTAATGAGATAAATACAACAAGAAAAAAACATATTATCACTATTGAAGACCCTATTGAGTTTGTACATAAAGATAGAGGTTGTGTGATAAATCAACGTACTGTTGGGCAAGATACTCTCTCTTTTGGAAATGCTCTTCGTGCAGCATTACGTGAAGATCCAGATATTATATTAGTGGGAGAGATGCGAGATAAAGAGACGATAGAGTTAGCACTTCATGCAGCAGATACTGGACATCTTGTTTTTTCAACACTTCATACAATAGATGCAAAAGAGACTATTAATAGAATTATTGCACAGTTTCCTACTGATGAACAAAACCGTGTAAGACTCTCTTTAGCTGGAGTTCTTCAAGGGGTGATTTCACAAAGACTTATTCCAACTATAGATGGTGGACGTCGTGCTGCTATGGAGATATTAGTGCGTACTCCAACTATTGAAAAGCTTATTATGGAAAATCGTGATTATGAGATACCTGAGGCTATCGAAAAAGGGAAAGAGCATTATCACTCTCAAACTTTTGACCAATCTATTTTAGACCTATATTCTCAAGGTATTATCTCAAAAAAACAAGCTCTTGATAGTGCAACAAGTCCAAGTGATTTAACTTTAAAAATGAGTGGTTTAAGTCACTCTAAATATGAAGCACCTGAAAAAGTAGCATGTGCAACAGAGTTAGCTTTAGAGCAGGAAAATGAGGTAGGGGTAGTTCCTAAAATGGATTTTGTTCAAGAAGAATTAGAAGATGAAGATGATGAACTTTTTGATTTAAAGTAAATATACTACCCAAATAAAACAATTTCAGTTTAAGCTCTTTTCGCTATAATCCCAAACAATTTTAAATTAAGGAATTTATATGTTAGAAGGTATTATTAGAGAGAGTATAAACAAAGCGGGAACAAAAGCGCTTCGTAATGATGGTTATCTAATTGCAAACATCTACGGAAAAGGTTTTGAGAATATCAATGCTGCATTCAAAATGAATGAATATATCCGTGCTGTTCGTAACAAAGAAACTATTGCATTTCCAGTATCAGTAAATGGTCAAGAGTTAAATGTTGTTGTTCAATCATATGAGTCTCAAGCAGTTACAGGTAATCTTTTACACGTTGATTTAATGGTAGCTCAACCAGGTGTTGAAACTAAATTCAATATTCCTATTGTAGCAGTTGGTGAAGCAAAAGGTCTTAAAAATAAAGGTCTTCTTCATATGGCTAAAGCTCGTTTAACTGTTAAATGTACTCCAGAAAATCTTTTAAACACAATTGAAATTGATGTTACAGAGATGGATACTAACGATTCTAAACTAGTACGTGATTTACCAGAATTAGAAAATATCAAAGTTTTAGATTCTGATCGTGTTGCACTAATCAGTATTATTAAAGCTAAATAATTATGCTTATAGTCGGACTGGGGAACCCTGGTTCCGCCTATAAATTTACACGCCACAATATAGGTTTTTTAGTTGTAGATGAACTTATCAAACGCCAAAATGCTCAAAAAATATCTTCTTCATCGTTTCAAGGTGAACTTTTTAAATTTCAAAATCATTTTTTATTAAAACCACTTACATTTATGAACTTATCGGGTAACTCTGTTATTGCTGTTAAAAAGTTTTATAAAGTAGAAGAAGTTGTTGTAATACATGATGATTTAGACCTTCCATTTGGAACACTTCGTTTTAAATATGCTGGTGGACATGGTGGACATAATGGTTTAAAATCTACTGATGAAAAAATATCTCGTGATTATGCAAGAGTTCGAATGGGTATTGGAAAACCTGAACATAAGGGAGAGGTAGCCTCTTATGTTTTAGGTAATTTTAATAAACAAGAGCAGGAGTATTTAGATGAATGGATAAAAAAATCTTGTCAAGCAGTAGAGTTTTTATTAGAAAATTCACTTGAAGATACAAGCTCTAAACATACGGTTAAAAAATTTAATTTTTAAAAAAGATGTTAGCTTTTAAGTATATTGCTTATTATTATCTTAAATACTTTTTTATTATCTTAATAGCATTAGTCGGCTTTCTAGTTGGCTTTGATTATATGCAATTTGGTGCTGACCTTTCAGATTCTGCCAACTTAACATTAATCTATTTAGTATACAAATCTTTTTATGCTATAGATATGCTTCTTCCCCTTTCTTTAGTTTTTGCTATGATTTCAACTAAAATTTTTTTAATACGTTCAAATGCTTTAGTATCTCTTTTTTCATTAGGCTATACAAGAATAGATGTTTTACGTCCATTTTTAGTTGTTTCTACATCAATAATTATAATTTTTATATTATTACATTCAATAGCAAGTTTTTCAAGAGCTTATGAGTTTTCAGATAATATCAAAAAACATTCACAATATTTAAGTCCAACAAGAGACCTTTTTTTTATATATAAAGATAAATATGTATATTTTTCAAAAATGTTACCACTTCAAGAAAAAGCAGAGGGTATTAGAGTTTTTACTATTAATAAACACTCTTTAATAGAGGTTTTAGTTGCATCTTCTGCTGAATATCGTAATGGATTTTGGATAATTAAAGATGCTAATGTTATTACAAAGCCAAAAAGTATAGATTTTGATTCAACAGGCATTCAAGTAACTGAAATGAATGATTTAAAGGTACTTAAAGGCTTTCGACCAAAAATATTAGACCAAGTGTATGAGGGAAAAGTAAACTTCACAATTATGGATGCTATTGATGCTATTATTTTATTGGATGAACAAAATATAGATACAAGTAACATTCGTGCAGCACTATATAAAATTTTTATATACCCATTTTTTGTACCATTTTTAGTTATTATTATATTCTTTTTTGTTCCAATTAGTGCGCGTTCTATTAATATATCAATGTTCAGCTTAGGTGCAATTATATCAACTTTAATGGTATGGGGTATACTTTTTATGTTAATAGAACTTTCAAATAATAAAACAATACCAAGTGAGATAGGTGTAATTACACCTATTATTATTTTATTTTTGATAGCCGTTCGACAGTGGAAAAAGTATAGCAGTTCCACGTAGTATTGTTTATAACAAATTTATAAGCACTTTTTAGATAAAATCTCCAAAAATTATCTGGAAAATTTATGATTAACTTTAAAGAACTAGCAAACGAATATAAAACTCCTTTATATATTTACGATTTAGACTATATGACAGCTCAATATACAGAACTTAAAGACTCTTTTAAAGCAAGAAAATCAATTCTCTGTTATGCAGTTAAAGCAAACTCTAATCTTAGTGTTGTTCAACATTTTGCAAAAATGGGTGCGGGGGCTGATTGTGTTTCTATTGGAGAAGTTCGTCGTGCATCTTTAGCTGGTATTCCTCCTTATAAAATTATTTTTTCAGGTGTTGGTAAGAGTGATGATGAGATTCGTGAAGCGATAGAGAGAGATATTTTATATATCAATGTTGAGAGCGAAGCAGAACTTGGTCGTGTAGAGCTTATCGCAAAAGAGTTAAATAAAGTTTCTCGTGTTAGTATTCGTGTTAATCCAAATATTGATCCAAAAACACACCCTTATATCTCAACAGGTCTTCATGATAATAAATTTGGTGTTGATTTAGATAGTGCTAAACGTATGTATATCAAAGCAAATAACTCTGAGTATTTAGACCCAGTAGGAATTCATTTTCATATAGGCTCTCAACTAACAGAACTGAAACCAATCTATGAATCAGCAGAGATAGTTGCAGATTTAGTACGTTCACTTCAAAATCTCAAGATAGAGTTAAAGTTTTTTGATATTGGTGGTGGTTTAGGTGTTCAATATGATAATGAAAAACTTATACAAACTTATGATTATGCACAAGCTATTCTAGGAACACTTAAAGGTCTTGATTTAACAGTTATCTGTGAACCTGGACGCTTTTTAACTGCAAATGCTGGTTATTTTGTAAGTAAAGTTTTATATGAAAAACAAAATGGAACTAAAAAATTTCTTGTAGTGGATGGTGCGATGAATGACCTTTTACGTCCAGCTCTTTATAGTGCTTATCATAAAATAGAGGTTGTAACAGAATCAACAGAGGAAGTTCGTCCTGTTGATATAGTTGGACCTGTTTGTGAGAGTGGAGATTTCTTTGCAAAAGATTATCCTCTTCCTCCCTTAGCTCATAATGATTTAGTAGTTATTCATAGTGCTGGAGCTTATGGCTTTGGTATGGGAAGTAACTACAACACTCGTGGACGAAGTGCTGAAGTAGCTGTGAAAGGTGGCGAAGCAAGACTTATCCGTAGACGTGAAACATTTGATGATTTAATAGCATTAGAACAAGAATTTTTAGTTAAATAGGGTATTAAAAAATGTATTTCATAGATGTTCAAGGTACTTTAATCAGCGATAGTGATAAATCTCCTATTCGGGGAAGTATAGAGTTTATTGATAGATTAAATGAGACTCAAACACCATATATGATAATTACAAACAATACTAAAAAAGCATCACAAGATTTTTATAGCTATCTAAATTCTATAGGCTTTAATTTTAGTTTTGATAAATACCTTGACCCTTTAATGCTTTTAGCTTCTCGTGTTCAAAAAGAGGCTGTTGCAGCCTATGGTGCAAAAGAGTTTTTAGTTACATTACAAAAGATGGGATATATTTTAGATTATGAAAATCCTAAAACAGTTTTAGTAGCTATAAAAGAAGATTTTTTGGCTGATGAATATGCTCAGATGATAGATTTTATCTTAGCAGGAGCATCTTTAGTTGGAATGCACGAAACTTCTATCTATGCTAAAAATAATAAACGCTATCCAGGTGTTGGAGCTGTTTTAAAGCTCTTAGAGTTTGCTACATCTTGTACCTATACAGTTGTAGGAAAACCAAGTCTTGCGTTTTATGAAGAGTCATTAAAAGGACTTCAAAAGCAAAATAGTGATGCTAACTTTAGTGATATAACGATGATTAGTGATGACGTAAAGGGTGATTTAGGTGGAGCTAAAGAGATGGGTGTTAAGACTATTTTTGTAACAAGTGGTAAATATAAAACTGCACAAGAGATAGTACCATTTTTAAAAGAGAGTCTAAAACCAGATTTAATATTTGATGATATGCAAGAGATATTGGAGAAGATATGAAAAGTACAAGCCAATGGGAAAGATTAGAAGATTGTAGAGATGCACTTGACCTTATAGATAATGAGATATTAGAACTTTTGAACAAACGTATGAACGTTGTTCATAGAGTTGGTGAGATAAAAAGTAATGATGGAAGTGCTATCTATAGACCAGAGCGTGAAAAAGCTATTTTAGATAGATTGACTCAAAAAAGTTTAGAGAGTGATGGTGCATTAAATAAAGGTGCAATCGAAGCTATATTTTTAGAAATTTTTGCAGTTTCACGAAATCTCGAACGTCCTGAACGCATAGCCTATCTTGGACCAGAAGGTACTTTTACTCATCAAGCTGCTGAGAGTCGTTTTGGTGCTATGAGTGATTATCTTCCTCTTGCTTCTATTAGTGGAGTTTTTAAAACTCTTGAGTCTAAAGGTGCTAAGTTTGGTGTTGTTCCTATTGAAAATTCTCGTGATGGGATTGTTGGTGAGACATTAGATTTACTGGCAAAAAGTACAGTGAAAATTGTATCTGAACTTTATATGCCCATTCATATGTCTTTTGCTACTAAGGCGACATCTTTAGATAAAGTTACTAAAATTTATTCAAAAGATAAAGGTTTTGGTCAATGCAGAGAGTTTCTTTCAGAGCATGGACTTTTAAATGTAGAACAAATTCCAGTAGAATCAACTGCAAAAGCAGCAGTCTTATCAGCACAAGACCCAACATCTGGTGCAATATGTTCACATATCGCAGCAAAGCTTTATAGTGTTCCAACAATGTTTGAAAATATAGAAGATGAACATGATAGTGCAACACGTTTTGTAATTTTAAGTGATTTTAAAAATAGTGCGAGTGAGCATGATAAAACATCTATACTTGTACGTTTAAAAGATGCAGCAGAGCCAGGTTCACTAGCAAACTTTTTACAAGATTTTAATGATGCAAGTATTAATCTTTCAAAAATAGAGTCACGACCATCTAAAGATAAAAGTGGATTTGGTTATTGGTTCTATATAGATTTTTATGGTCATATAGATGATGCAGTAGTTCAAAAAGTGATAGCAAAACATACAACAGAAGTAACATGGCTTGGAAGCTATGTAAAGGGTGAGAGTTGAATTTTAACAAAAAACTAGAAAATATAAAAACTTATGAAGCTGGAAAACCGATAGAACTTGTAGTTCGTGAATTTGGAATAGAACCAAAAGATATTGTAAAACTAGCTTCAAATGAAAACCCTTATGGGTGTTCACCTAAAGTAAAAGAGGCAGTAGTTAATATAGTATCAAATATGGCTCTTTATCCTGATGATAGTATGATAAAATTAAAAGATGCTCTTTCTCAAAGATTTGAAATTAAAGATGAAAACCTTATAATAGGTTCTGGAAGCGACCAAGTTATAGAATTTTTAATGCATGCAAAAGCAGATTCTAACTCAAAAATTCTTATAAATAGTGTAACCTTTGCAATGTATGAAATCTATGCAAAATATGTAGGAGCTGAGATAATAAGAACAGCTTCACAAAAACATAATTTAGATGAATTTTATGAACTTTATAAGAGTGAAAAACCATCAATAATTTTTTTATGTACTCCAAATAACCCAACTGGTGATGCAATAGATTCACAAGAGCTATTTGATTTTATACAAAAGATAGATAATAATACTTTAGTCGTTGTTGATGGTGCTTATATGGAATATGCTATCAAAAAAGATGAGTCTAAAAAAATTGAGCCAAAAGATTTAATTACTAAATTTGAAAATGTAATCTATTTAGGTACTTTTTCAAAAGCTTATGGTCTTGGTGGGATGAGAATAGGTTATGGTATTTCAAATTCTAAAATCATTAAAGAGCTTTATAAACTTCGTCCTCCTTTTAATATCACTACACTTTCACTTGAAGCTGCAAGTGTGGCAACTCTTGATGAAGAGTTTGTAAATGAGTGTATAGCTCTTAGTTTTGATGAGATGAAACGATATGAAGAGTTTGCAAAAGAGAAAAAAATTGAGATAATAGATAGTTATACAAATTTTGTAACTTTAGTTTTTAATGAAAATCGAAACTCTACAACTATCGCAGATTCTCTTTTAAAAAGAGGAATGATAGTTAGAAATTTAAGTGGTTATGGGATGAATGCTATTCGTGTAACTGTTGGAACATCAAAACAGAACAGTCGTTTTTTTGAATTAGTATCAGAATTAATATAATTAGTAAAATTGGAATCTAATGGACTTTAAAGCACTTTTTTCACAGTTAGTTGTTCTCTTTGAAAAACTGAGTACGCAGCAAAGAACAATTATCGTATTTGCAATTATTGGTGTAATCTCCTTTATCGTTTTTTTAATTGTTTATACAGCTAAAAAAAATGTTGATAATGAGTATGAAACACTTTTTAATTCATTGAGTTCAGCAGATGCGGCCAAGGTAATTGAACAGCTTGAAAAAGATGAAGTACCATATAAACTACTTGCTAATAATGTTATTAAAGTACCTAAAAATGTAGTTTATAAGCAGAGAATTTCTATCGCTTCACTAGGAATTCCAAAAGATGATGGTGTTGGTTTTGAACTTTTTGATACTCAAGAGTTTGGAGCAACAAGTTTTGATCAAAAGATAAAACATCTACGTGCTTTAGAGGGAGAACTTTCTCGAACCATAAATGCCCTTGCTCCTATTGAATCAGCAAGTGTAAGTTTAGCACTTCCAAAAGAGAGTCTTTTTATATCGAAGCAAGTTCCTCCAACTGCCTCTGTAATGATAAGTTTAGTGGACAATAGAAATTTATCTCCTCGACAAGTAAGAGGTATTAAAAATTTAGTAGCCTCAGCTATTCCAAATATGAATTCTACTAATGTGATGTTAGTAAATAGTGATGGGGAAACTTTAGGTGATGAAGATGAGATGGCTCAAATGGGCGAACTTTCATCTGTTCAGCAAAAATATAAAAATAAAGAGGAAAAAAAGAGACAACGAAAAATCATACAAGTTATTTCGCCTTTTGTTGGTGGTATAGATAAAATTGTTGCTCAAGTAACTATTGAGTATGATTTTTCGATACAAAATTCAACCTCTGAAACTTTTGATCCAGAAAATGTTGTTCGAAGTGAACAGATTAGTGAAGAAAAACGAGAAGGTAGTTCGCCAAAACAGATAGGTGGAGTACCTGGAACTGTAAGTAATATTGGTCCAGTTCAGGGTTTAGATGATAACCAAAGAAAAGAAAAATATGAAAAAAATACAGGAACAACTAACTATGAAATTAGTAAAACTGTTTCAAGTAAAAAAAGTCAATTTGCTAGAATAAAAAGAGTTACAGCAGCTGTAATGGTTGATGGTCAGTATAAATATAAATTGAATGAAGAGGGTATTGAAACAAGTGAGTTAGAATATAAATCACTTTCTGAATCTGATTTAGAAGCATTGTCAGCATTGGTAACACAATCTATAGGAATAGATCGTGAACGAGGTGATCAGATTACCGTTCAAAATTTACAGTTTTATAGACAAGATGCCAGTATCTCAGAAGATGGTGTTACAGAAGCGGTTAGTTTTGCTGAAACATACTTATTACCTTTTTCTGAATTTTTTAAATATTTCTTTGTACTTATTTTATTACTTATTTTATATAAAAAAGTTATCACTCCATTTGCAGAGCGTATGCTTAGCGTTACAAAAGAGGACGATGATTTATCACGACCTCAATTAGATTTAGATGAAGAAGAAGAAGATGATTTAGTAGAACGTGTTCAAGCTATGCGTAAGAAAGTTGAGGATCAGTTAGGTTTTGGTGATAACTTAAATGAAGAAGAACTAAAGCATGATGTATTATTAGAAAAATTAAGATTAATATTAAATGATAATCCTCAAGAAACATCAGCACTTCTTCAAGCTCTTTTAGAAGAGACTGATGGAATAGTCAGTGCAGAAAAAGGATAGAAAATGAGTAATAATTTATCTCCAGAACAGAAAGAAATATTAGATGCTATGTCAACATCAGAAAAAGTAGCCATTTTATTATTACAGCTTGGTGAAGAATCAACTTCCGCTGTTTTTACACATTTAGAGCTTAATGCAATTACTGAAATTTCTAAATATATCGCTATTTCAAAAACAGTTGATAAAGCGATAGTAACAGAGATTTTAGAAGAGTTTCATATTATTTTTCAATCTGGTCAATATATTACATCGGGTGGTTTAGAGTATGCAAGAGAGCTTTTATATAGAACATTAGGTCCAGATGAGGCTAAAAAAATTATAGATAAGCTTTCAAAAAGTATGCAAAATACTCAAAACTTTTCGTATCTTTCAAAAATAAAGCCTCAACAGCTTTCAGACTTTATTACACATGAACATCCACAAACAATTGCTCTTATCTTAGCACATATGGATGCAACCGAAGCAGCTGATACACTTCAGTTTTTTCCAGATGAGTTACGAAGTGAAGTTTCTATGAGAATGGCAAAACTAGGAGATATTTCTCCCTCTGTTATTAAACGAGTTTCAGCAGTTCTTGAGTCTAAACTTGAATCACTTGCATCTTATAAAGTTGAAGTTGGTGGAACACGTGCTGTTGCAGATATTTTCAATCGCCTTGGTGCAAAATCTTCTAAAGCAACACTTGCTACTATTGAACAAGTGGATGAAGAGTTAGCAACTATGATTAAAGAGATGATGTTTACATTTGAAGATATGGCAGGTTTAGATAAGACTGCTATTACAGAGATTCTTAAAACAGCAGATAAAGCGGAACTTATGTTAGCTCTTAAATCAGCACCAGCTGAACTTAAAGAGAAATTCTTTTCTGCTATGAGTTCAAGAGCTAGAGAAGCATTTGAAGAGGATATGCAGTTCCTTGGTGCTGTTAAGATGAAAGATGTTGAAGGAGCACAAAGAAAAATTGTTGAAGTTGTAAATAGTTTAGCGGAAGCTGGAACAATCCAAATGGGTTCAAGTGACGAGATGATAGGTTAATGATATGGCAATAGTAATTTCAGAGCATAATGCAGATGGACACAATATTAATAAATATAATTTTAAATCATTAGGTTCAGTATCGGAACCAGAAATAGATATTCAAGAACAAGAGGCTCCTGTTGAAAGACGAAGAGAGGTAGATTCGAGTGCATTATCTCAAAGTTCAAAAGACTCTTTAATCGAATCATTAATGCAAAAAACAGAAGATATGTCATCTAATTTTATAAAACTTCAGATGAAACTTGAAGATAAAGATGATGAGTATGTTTTAAATCTTAAAAAAGCGAAAGAGGAAGCTTTTGCCGAAGGGATGAAAGCAGGTAGAGAACAAGCCTTACTAGAAGCTACAAATAATATAAATAGTGCAACAGAACAGTTTTCTGTGTCAATATCTACATTAGAGAGAACTTCAAAAGAGTTTGAAACGGCATTGGAAAATATTAAAAATGACTTGATGTTAGCAGCGTTAGATATTGCTAAAGAGGTTGTAAATAGTGAAGTATCTGAGAATTCCAATCAAGTTGCTTATGGTTTAGCACAAAATTTAATAAGAGAACTTCAAAGTGCATCAAAAATCACATTAAGAGTAAATCCTTTAAATCATGGGTCTCTTTCTGAAAAATTAGGAAGCTTAGAACAGATTGTTATTGTTTCAGATAGTGCAGTTACTGCTGGTGGTGTTATCGCTATTAGTGATGCAGGAAATATAGATGCACAAATCTCTAAAAGATTTGAAAGAGTAAAAAGAGCAGCTTTAAGTGAATAATATAAAATCTAAAAGTATAGATGAACTAGAGATAGTTTGTAAAGATATACGTAATGAAATTTTACGAGTAGTGAGTAAAAATGGTGGACATCTTAGTTCAACACTTGGTGCTACGGAACTTATTGTTGCTATGCATAAAGTATTTGATTCTAAAAAAGACCCTTTTATCTTTGATGTTTCACATCAGTCCTATGCACATAAACTTCTAACAGATAGATGGGATGAGTTTGATACTTTACGTCAGTTTGATGGTTTGTGTGGTTATACAAAACCTAGTGAAAGTGATGATGATTATTTTGTGGCAGGACATAGTTCTACCTCTATCTCTTTAGGTGTTGGGGCTGCTAAGGCTATTGCACTTAAAGGCGAACAAGAGAGTCGTATTCCTGTTGTGATGATTGGTGATGGTTCTATGACTGCTGGTATGGTTTATGAAGCACTGAATGAACTTGGTGATAGAAAATATCCTATGGTTATTATTTTAAATGATAATGAGATGAGTATTGCTAAACCTATAGGTGCATTAAGTAGAATGCTAAGTTCTGCAATGGCTGGTCCTTTTTATCAAAAATTTAAGATGCAAACAGAAAAGTTTGTAGATAATTTTGGCGAGAGTGCTCACTATATTGCCAAACGTATGGAGGAGGGCTTAAAGCTTATTACTCCAGGTATTATGTTTGAAGAGATGGGGATTAACTACATTGGTCCAGTTGATGGACATAACTTAGAGTCCTTAATCGAGATATTTGAAAAAGCTAAAAACTTAGGTCGTCCTGTTATTATTCATTGTCAAACACTTAAAGGGAAGGGTTATGATATTGCTGAAGGTAAAGAGGAGAAGTGGCATGGAGTAGGTCCTTTTGATCTAAGTAATGGACACTCGTCTAAAAAAAGTACCTCTAAAAGTGCAACTCAAATCTATACAGAATCTTTAATGCACCTTGCAAAAAATAATGATAAAATTGTTGGTGCAACGGCAGCTATGCCTAGTGGAACGGGATTAACGGAACTTATGGAACTTTATCCAGATAGATTTTGGGATGTTGCTATTGCTGAACAACATGCGGTAACATCTATGAGTGCCTTAGCAAAAGAGGGTTTTAAACCATTTTGTACTATCTATTCAACTTTTTTACAGCGTGGATTTGATCAAGTTATGCATGATACTTGTTTGATGGATCTGCCAGTTGTATTTGCTCTTGACCGTGCTGGAATAGTTGGAGAAGATGGAGAAACACATCAAGGTGTATTTGATATTAGTTTTTTAAGAGCCTTACCAAATATGACACTTTTTGCTCCAAGAGATGAAAAATCATTTCATCAAGCGATGGCATTTGCCTCAGAGTATAAACACCCTTGTTCTTTACGTTATCCTAGAGGTTCATTTACTCCAACAACTTTACCTGAGTCGATACCATTTGAGTTAGCAAAATCTCAACTCTTACTCTCTAATAAAAGTGATATACTTTTTATAGGGTATGGAAATGGAGTTGGTCGTGCTTATGAAACTTCTAAGTTTTTAGAGCAAGAGGTAAGTATTTTAGATTTACGTTTTGTGAAGCCTTTAGATAACGATATGTTAAGAAATATGGCTACTCAACATAAAAAATGGTTTATATTTTCAGATAGTTCAAAAATGGGTGGAGTTGGTTCTGCTATATTAGAATTTTTAGCTGAGGATAAGATATTAGATATTGAAGTTGTAAGTTTTGAATATGAAGATAAATTTATTACTCATGGTAATACTAAACTTGTAGAAGAATCTTTAGGACTTTTACCTGAACAGTTGGCAAGAAGAGTAGAGAATTTTATTTAGAAAATTCATCTAAATACTCAAACTCAGTAGGAAGCTCTTTTTTTTCTTCTTTGAAGTAATTAACAGCTTCTTTGGGATGAAGTATTGCTGAAATACCTAATATAAGAAGTGCTTCACCTACATTATCAGTATGATAATTATTGAGTTGAACAAAGTCTTCATTAACTTTTTCTTTTATTGACCTATTATTATCTGCATAAATATTACCGATAAGTAAAAAAAGTATAAGCATCTTCATTTGACACTCCTTAAAAGTTTTTTAAAATAGTTGTTTGATATAATCTCATACAATAATTATAACAAAGGCTATTTTTGAGTAAGCTTAGCATATACCCTCCAACTTTAAATGGAAATTCAATACAAAACAAACGCCAAGAGATAAAAGAGTATTTTCATAATACTTACTCTCTCTATGAAAAAATATTTGAACTTTTAAAAGATGATAGTGTCTTTTATCAAAAGTCAGAGATTACACGTCATCCTATGATATTTTATTTTGGTCATACAGCGACATTTTTTATCAATAAACTTATCAATATGAACATAATAAACGAACGTATTAATCCAAATTTTGAGTCTATGTTTGCCGTAGGTGTTGATGAGATGAGTTGGGATGATGTTGAGAGTTCTAACTATAATTGGGCTGAGGTTAGTGAAGTTCGAGAGTATCGAGATAAAGTAAAAGAAGTTGTGGATAATCTTATTTCAACTTTACCTTTAACACTTCCAATAGCTCAAGACTCTGATATGTGGATTATTCTTATGGGAATAGAACATGAACGTATACATATAGAAACATCATTAGTTCTTCATCGTCAGATGCCCTTAGAGTTTGTAAAAAGTGTAGATGAATTTCCTTTTTGTGAAGAGTTTTCAGATGCTCCTGTAAATGAGATGATAGATATAGACTCTTCAGATATAAAACTTGGAAAAGAGGTAAATTATAATCTCTATGGTTGGGATAATGAATATGGAGTATATGAGGAGAGTCTAAAACCTTTTAAAACTTCAAAATATTTAGTAAGTAATGCTGAATTTATGGAGTTTGTTGAGGATAATGGTTATGAAACTTTAGAGTTTTGGGATAAAGAGGGGCAAACTTTTTTAAAAACAACAGATGCTAAATATCCACCTTTTTGGATACAAGAAAAAAATGCTTTTAAATATAGAACACTTTCTTCTATAATAGATATGCCATTAAATTTTCCTGTTGAGGTAAATGCTCTTGAAGCGGAAGCTTTTTGTAGATATAAAGGTCAAAAAGAGGGTATAAAATATTCATTACCAAGTGAAGTAGAGTATAGAGCTATTTATGAACAGAGTGGATTAAAGGATATTTTAGAGTTAGATGAAGTGAACGCAAATCAAAATCTTGTAAACTTTAGTTCAACACCTATCGACAAACATAACTTTAATGGTATCTATGATGTAGTTGGTAATGTATGGCAATGGAGTCGAACTTCTATTTTTGGATTTGATGGTTTTAAAGTACATGAAGCTTATGATGACTTTTCTACACCAACCTTTGATAATAAACATTCACTTATTTTAGGTTCTTCGTGGGCAAGTAGTGGAAACCTTGTAATGAAACATTCACGTTATGCTTTTAGAAAACACTTTTATCAAAATGCTGGATTTCGTTATGTTATTTCAGATGCGCAAGATATAGCACAAGAAGATATTATTTATGAAGATGATGTTGCAAAAAATTGTTTTGAGAACTATTTTAGTGATGGAGATTATAGTTACATCACTCAATCTATAAAATATACAGCAGGTACTTCAAAGGTATTGGACTTTGGTTGCCGTACTGGACGGAGTAGTTTTGAGTTAGCACGATATTTCAATCAAGTAGATGGTGTTGATAGTTCAGCTCGGTTTATTAGAGTAGGTGTAGATTTTAAAGAGAACAAAATTTTAAAATGTAAAGATAAAACAGTTTCTTTAGCTGACTTTGGTTATGAGAGAATTGTTAAACAACTCTCTTTTAAACAAGCTGACCAAACTAATATGAAAGAGAGTTTTAATAATTATGATTTTGTTATCGCTAGAGTTGATAAACTTGAACTATTTTTAGAAAATATGAAAAGTAGAGTGAATGATGATGCTATTTTTATCGTTTTTAAACCTATTATAATTGATGGTTTTGAGATTTTAGAACAAAGTGAAAGTTTCTCTATTTTAAGAAAGCTTTAGCGTTATAAAATTGTTATTTTTGTGATAGAATTCTAAATAGATAAAACTATATTACCCTAGAATAACTGCCAATTCAAACAAAAATCAACAATATATCAATTCTAAAAATAAAAAACTGTATAATCTTAAAAAAAGGAAATATATAATTATGAAATTTAGTGGAAAAAATGTTTTAGTAACAGGTTCAAGTCGTGGTATTGGTGCTGAGATAGCAAAAACTTTAGCTAGTTTTGGTCTTAAAGTATGGGTTCATTATAGAAGTGGAGCTGTTGAGGCTGATGCTGTTAAAGATGCTATTGAAGCAGATGGTGGAAATGCTGCTGTTATCGGTTTTGATGTGAGTGATGAAGCGGCATTTGTAGATGCAATTAAAACTATTGTAGATAGTGATGGTGAACTTTCTTATCTTGTAAACAATGCAGGTATAACAAATGATAAACTTGCAATGCGTATGAAAACAAGTGATTTTATGTCTGTTATCAATGCAAATCTTACTGCTACATTTGTAGGTTGTCGTGAATCTATGAAAGTTATGAGAAAAAAGAAGTTTGGTGCTGTTGTAAATATCTCTTCTATTGTTGGAGAAACTGGTAATGCTGGTCAAACTAATTATGCTGCGAGTAAGGGTGGTGTGAATGCAATGACTAAAAGTTTTGCTCAAGAAGCTGCAACAAGTGGTATCCGTTTTAATGCTCTAACACCTGGATTTATTTCAACAGAGATGACAAGTGTATTAAGTGACGAAATTAAAGATGGTATTAACGCTAAAATACCGATGAAACGTATGGGTCAAGCAAAGGAAGTTGCAGAAGCTACTGCATTTTTACTTTCTGACCATTCTAGTTATATAACAGGTGAAACATTAAAAGTAAATGGTGGAATGAATATGGCATAGCTAAAGGCTTTTTTTAAGCTAAAATAGTTATACTTATGCGATTAAATTAAAAAAACAGGAGCTAATATGGCACTTATAGATGATATTAAAGAAGTAGTAGTTGAGCAATTAGGCGTTAACGCTGATGAAGTAAAAGATGATGCAAAATTCGTAGAGGATTTAGGCGCTGATAGTTTAGATGTTGTTGAATTAGTAATGGCTTTCGAAGAGAAATTTGATATTGAAATTCCTGATGATGAAGCAGAAAAAATTCAAACTGTTAAAGATGTAGTAGAATATATCGAAAGCAAATAGTAAAAAAACTAAATGTTTTTAGAGTCCAATAATTATTATTGGACTTTATAAAGCATTATTATATTTTATGGAGAGATAAATGAAAAGAGTTGTAGTTACAGGTTTAGGCATGATAAATGCAGTTGGAAATGATAAAGAGACATCTTTCAAAGCTATTTGTGATGGTGTTTGCGGTATTGATAAAATAACACTTTTTGATGCAGAAAAATATTCTGTTCAAATTGCTGGTGAAGTAAAAGATTTTGATCCAGCAACTGTAATGGCTCCAAAAGAGGTTAAAAAAGCAGATAGATTTATTCATCTTGGTTTAAAAGCTGCTCAAGAAGCTATGGCTGATGCTAAGCTACCTGAAGATACAGATATGGAACGTATGGGTATATCTGCAGGTTCAGGTATTGGTGGACTTCCTGCTATTGAAAAAAACTCTATTATCATTGAAACTCGTGGACCAAGAAGAATCTCTCCTTTCTTTATCCCAGGAGCACTTGTAAATATGCTTGGTGGTTTTGTATCGATTGAGCATGGAACAAAAGGTCCAAACCTTTCGTCAGTAACTGCTTGTGCTGCTGGAACTCACTCTATTAGTGAAGCAGTAAAGACTATCATGGTCGGTGGTGCTGATAAGATGCTTGTAGTATCTGCTGAATGTGCTGTAACTGGTGCAGGTGTTGGTGGTTTCGCTGCTATGAAAGCACTCTCTACTAGAAATGATGATCCAAAAACATCTTCTCGTCCTTTTGATGCAAATCGTGATGGTTTTGTTATGGGTGAGGGTGCGGCAGCACTTGTACTTGAAGTTTATGAAGATGCAGTAGCTCGTGGTGCTAACATCTATGGTGAGATTATTGGTTTCGGTGAAAGTGGTGATGCAAACCATATCACTACACCATCTCTTGATGGTCCAGCTCGTGCTATGAAAGCTGCTTATAAAATGGCAGGTGAACCTAAAATTGATTATGTAAATGCTCACGGTACTTCTACACCTATCAATGATAAAAATGAAACAGCAGCACTAAAAGAGTTACTAGGGGCTGATACTTGTCCTCCAGTTAGCTCTATTAAAGGTCAAATAGGGCATTGTCTAGGTGCAGCTGGTGGTATAGAAGCAGTTACTTGTTTAATGGCTATGAGAGATGGTATCATTCCTCCGACTATTAACTATACAACTCAAGATGAAAATTGTAATTTAGATTATGTGACTGAGGGTGCTAGAAAAGCTGACTTAAATATTGTTATGAGTAACTCTTTTGGTTTTGGTGGAACAAATGGTGTTCTTATCTTTAAAAAAATCTAGTAATAGAAGGATGTAATTTGGCTACATATTTAAGTTTTGAAAAAAAAATCAAATCTATTCAAGAAGAGATAATAACGGCTAGAGTACGTCATGATGATGAAACAGTTGAATTTTTAAAAACAAGATTGGATAAAGAAGTTAGAAAAATTTATGCAAAGTTAACAGACTTTCAAAAACTTCAGTTAGCTAGACATATTGATAGACCTTATGCTCTTGATTATATTAATGAAATTGTAACAGATAAGTATGAGATTCATGGAGATAGACATTTTCGTGATGACCATGCTATTGTTTGTTATATGGGTTATATTAATAAAGAAAAAGTTATGGTTATTGGTGAACAGAAGGGACGTGGTACTAAAAATAAGTTAAAGCGTAACTTTGGTATGCCAAATCCAGAAGGGTATAGAAAAGCTCTTCGTGCAGCAAAATTAGCTGAAAAGTTTAATATTCCTCTTTTAATGTTAGTTGATACTCCTGGTGCATATCCAGGTATCGGAGCAGAGGAAAGAAATCAGAGTGAAGCGATAGCAAGAAACTTAATCGAGTTAGCTGAACTCAATATTCCTACTATCTCTATCGTTATCGGAGAGGGTGGTTCTGGTGGTGCTTTAGCTATCGGTGTTGCTGATAAATTTGCTATGATGCGCTATTCTGTATTTAGTGTAATCTCTCCAGAGGGCTGTTCAGCAATTTTATGGAACGATCCTAAAAAAGCTGAAGCTGCAACAAATGCGATGAAAATTACAAGTGGTGATTTATTAGAACTTGACTTAATTGATGATGTTTTAGATGAACCCTTAATTGGTGCGCATAGAGATAGAAAAGGTGCTGCCGATGCTATCTCTAACTATTTTACTTCTGAACTAGCTAAACTTCGTGCTATGAGTGATGAAGATAGAATGGATGCTAGATATAAAAAACTGGTAAGTCCAGGTGCTTTTAAAGAGAGTGAGGAGAGTAAGTAAAATTACTCTTTACTCTCTTCATCTTTTTTTTTCTCTTCAACTTTTTTTAAAGGGTCAAACTTAGGACGTTTAAGTCTCGGTGCATCTTTTGAAAACTTTATTAAATCTTCAACATTATTAATATGTTCTGTACAATT
Source organism: uncultured Sulfurimonas sp. (assembly GCA_964642985.1). GTDB lineage: Bacteria > Campylobacterota > Campylobacteria > Campylobacterales > Sulfurimonadaceae > Sulfurimonas. Next base: position 40,923 of record CAZXSD010000002.1, on the reverse strand, counting down.
TTTTAATGACATCTTAAATAAACCAAATGTAGTTAAAACATCACTCATCGCTCTATGATGTGTTGCATTTGGATTAAGATTATAAAAATCATTGAGATAAGAAAGAGCATACCTAAATGATACCACCGTTCTTTCAGCAAGTGCTAAAGAGCATAAACTTCTATTTAAAAGAGGTTCTAGTCCTACCATCTCAAAAGAGCCAGATATAAATCTATAATCAAATTTTACATCATGTGCTATAAATATCGCATCACCTAAAAAGAGTTTAAAATCATAAAGTACATCTTTTAAAGCTGGAGCATCTTTCGTATCTTCTGCACTTATACCTGTAATTCTTGTAATATGTTCATTTATAACATTGCACTTAACAAGGGTATCAAATCTATCTGTTATTTCACCATTGATAACTTTAATGGCAGAGAGTTCTATTATCTGATGCCTATCAAGATGAGAACCATTTGTTTCTATATCTACTATACAAAATTCTGCTTTATCTATAGGTGTAAATTTTGTATCAAAATAGAAGTATCCTCGCTTTTTTACAATATTTAAACCTTGCGCTCTCCATAGTTCAAGAGAAAAATCTAAACCATCATCAAGTTGAGAACGAATAGAGTGAAGAGATAAGCCTCTTGATGCAAGTCGAGATATACTTTTTTTATCAAGAGGAAATTCAGTGAGCATTGTGAATAAACTCTTTTACTTTTTGAGGATTTTTAATCCCTTTACTCTCTTCAACACCACTACTAACATCTACACCAAAAAAATTATATTTTTTAAGTGATGCAACATTAGAGCTATTAAGACCACCAGCAAGAATAATTTTAGAACAATCTATATCATCAAACCACTCTATATTTATACGTTTACCTGCTCCACCATAAGCTTCACAGTAAGCATCTACTAATTTATATTCATCTGGATATTGTAAAATATCCTCTTTTGAACTTGCTCTGATAACTTTAATATGTGGAACTGTTAAAGCATTATAAAGTTTTTCATCTACCTCAAAATGGAGTTGTGCTAAGGTTGCACCAGTTTTTTGACAAGTATCATTAATAGTTTGAGCATTAACATTTACAAAAAGTGCTACTTTTTCAATAAATGGAGGAAGTTGTTGAATTATCTCTTTTGCATCTTCTATAGAGATATTTCTAGGAGATTTTTCATAAAAAACAAATCCAAGAGCATCAGCTCCTGAATCTATCGCTATCATAGCATCTTTATAAGATGTTATTCCACAAATTTTTGTACGCATTAAATTTGTAAACTTTTAATGGCACTTGCTCTATCTTCTTGTTTAAAAACATAAGAACCAGCTACAACTATATCTACACCAGCATCTTTAAGTGTTTGAATATTTTTATCATTGACACCACCATCTACTTCTATAAGACAGTTAGGGTTAATTCTATTTCTCATCTCATTCAATTTTTTTGCTTTTGGTATAACAGACTCAATAAAGCTTTGACCACCAAAACCAGGATTTACACTCATTAATAAAACCATATCTAAATCTTCTAAAAGATATTCAACAGCTTCAGGTGGAGTATGAGGATTTAAAACGATAGCTGGTTTAATCCCTAAAGAACGAATTTTTTGAATAAGTCTATGAGGATGTTTCTCCTCTTCAATATGAAAAGATATATATTCAGGTTTAAGTGGAGCAAAGAGTTCCACAAAAAATGTGTTGTTTTCAACCATAAGATGAATATCTAAAGGTTTTGTAGCACATTGCGCGATAGCCGAAACTACAACAGGTCCTATTGTAAGGTTTGGTACAAAGTGACCATCCATAACATCTACATGAACAAAGTCACAACCGCCATTACAAATCTCTTCTACATCACGTTGTAGATTGCCAAAATCAGCAGATAATACACTTGGAGCTACTTTCATTTTCTTCCTTTTTTATGAGTGTCTAATATTATCAAATTATCTTGTTAAAAAGAATAAAAACTTATCATTATCAAAGGATAAATCTACTTGAATACCTCTTTTTGTATCTATAACCTCAATTAAATCATCTATATTTGAGTAAGTTCTTGGGAGTGTAATATTGACAGAAATATTGTTCGTTGATAATAAAGTTTTAATTTTACCACCAACAATATTTACTAATTCGGCTAGTGAGTCTAAAATAAGTTCCATATCATCAGTTTTTTCGCCTATGAGAAGTTCACAAGCTTTTTGGGCTATCTCTGTTGGAAAAACTAATATTATCATACCATCTATCTCTCCATAAAAACCGATAGAACTAGCAATTTTATTTTCTTTTATATCGATAACAATACTATTTACATTTACAGCTTCTTTTATCGCTTTTGCATTTGTCATCATCTCTATTGTGGAAACTGTTGATTGAATAAAGTCTGGTAGTTTAGTAATAATTTTTTTATTAATAGCTCTTGTATTTTTAATATTTATTGAACCACCATGTGTAAGTTCATGCAGCAGTTCTTTATTTTTGAGAATATCGTCCATATTTTCATAGAATATAATTCCAGAATCCTCTAAAGACTCTTTAAAAGCAGGAGGAATTTTATCAAATGTTAATCCTGCAAAACAGATAGTTGCATTATATTCAGCACTAGAGGAAGCAAGTTTTGAGAAAAAAGTTAAAGCATGAACATTCATTGCTGAAACTTTATAAGCATCAAATATAAATAATCGAAATCCTATATTAAGAGAATTTTGATGGTATTGAATATTAAAACTGTTACCAACACTCGAATCTAAAAAGGATGAAACAGTATAAATAATAGCATTTCCTGTTACTCGAGTATGCATTTTATCACTCATTTGAGATAAAATAGTTTGTTCGATAATCACATCATAAGAGGAGTTATTTTTCTTTTTCTCATTAAAATCTTTTTCATCTTGCGCTATTATTGGATGATGTCCCAAATCATGAAGTTGTATAGCCATAGCTGTTCTTTGAGATTTATCATCACTATAGAGTAGAATATTTTTCTTTGTATCATTATATGTTGATGAAAAAAGAGAGGCTGTTTTGTATGTATTAAAAAGAGAAAATGATAAATTATTTTTATAAAATTTAGTAATTGTAGTATATTTTTTTGTATCACAATCACAAAAACCGACTATAATTTCCTTTGCTTCATTAATTCTTTGAAACATTTTAACAAATATATTTAATCCATTCCTATTAAAGAAAATAACTTTTTCCAAAGAAACTAAAATCATAGAAACATCAAGTTTTATAGTAGCATTTATATCATCCAAATTAATAAAATAATCACCACCATTCCCATCTAAAAAACCTTGAGGTTTAAATACGGCTATTCCATCTTTTACAACTGCTCTCATCTTATCTCCATTACATCACTAAAATCATCATATATATCAGATACATATTCAATCTCAAAATTTATAAAATCATTCAGTCCCGATTCAATAAAACTATTTTTTGAGAGAGTGTAAAACAGTAATAGATGCATCCATTTTGCAATATTATTGATACTATCATCAGAAGATGGTTTAATTCCTGAAGAGGATTGAATTATTTGAGAAATCTTATTTGACATCTGCCATTTTACAGCTATCTGTTCACAAATATCGAAAAGATCAAATTTTGTTAATCTTTTGAGTATAGTGTTTAAATCTATATCTGCATTAGCTCGAATAATCTCTATATCCTCTTTTTTTTCATTAAAGATAGCTTCTGCGACGATAATACTTGCTGGTAATAAAGCGATAGAACTTTCAATGTTTTTATCTTTAATATTTAAGTGAGTTATTATTTTTTTCCAACTTGTAGAGAGTTCAGCTTGAAGAGTATTAAACAGTGGTCTTGAGAGTTGAAAAAATGACCATTGGTCAGGGGATAAAAGATTTATCATATAGTTATAAACAGTCTGTTTTGAACCTGCAACACCTAAAATCGAAAATATTTGAGATATATCATTAATCCTATTTTTAAAACCATAAATAGGTTTATTTACTAAGCTTATAAGATATGCACTCAATGCTAAGTCATCTTTTGCGACTAAAGAGGCTTTTAATAGTTCTCCCATGTTTAAAAGTTTTAATGTTTCTACTAGTATTGTTTGTAAAGGAGGAATTTTATCAATATATAGATCTATCTTTTTTGTTGTAATCATAAAAACTCACATTTTTTATTTTATTTATTTGTTTATTCTATCTGTTAAAGTATTAAAACTGTTTAAAAAAAAATGGATTAAGTTCAGCTTTGGATTATTTTGGGTATAATTCGCAACTTTTAAAACCCTAAACTAAGGAATCTAAAATGGCAAGAAAATGTGCTATCAGTGGCAAAGGCCCAATGAGCGGAAACAATGTTTCTCACGCAAAAAACAGAACGAAACGTCGTTTCTTATTAAATCTTAGAACAGTACGTATCACTTTAGAAGATGGTACTACTAAAAAAATTAAAATTTCTGCAAGAGAACTTCGTACACTTAAGAAAAACTCTTAGGAAATAACATTGAATCTTTTATCAAGGATTCGAAATACTCTGCATTGGGAGGTTTCTCCCAAGCCAGATGACAAGCTTCTTCCTGAAGTTTACCCTCATTTAAAACCATTCCGTTTACCTCTTATTTTAACTGTTCTTACTATGATGGTAGGTACTTTAGGTTATGTTGTTATTGATAATTTTGCTCTTATGGATGCGATATATCAAACAGGTATAACATTTACAACAGTAGGATTTGGAGAGATAGCACCAGTCTCTGATGCTGGAAGAATATTTACAATCACTCTTATTATCGCTGGATTTGCAACTTTTTCTAGTGCTGTTGGTATCATGATTGCAGAGTTAAATAGAGGGAACATTGTTGCTATTTTAAAGGAGCGTCAAATGCTATATAAAATAGCACGATTAAAAAAACATTATGTTGTTTGCTATCATAATGAGTATACAATAGAAGTAACGAAACAACTCCGTGAAAACCATATTCCTTTTGTTGTCATAGACCCAAGACCCGAGATTCATGAATGGGCGATAGAATATAAATATCCGATATATTTACAAGCTGAACCTCATGCAGAGTTAGCGATGTTAAAAGCACATTTAGCTTCAGCAAAAGGTCTTATTACACTTTCTAATTCAATAGCAGACAATATAGCATTAATAGCATCCGTAAGATTGTTTGAAAAAGAGCATTTTCTTCCACGTCCCTATTATGTTATTTCAGCTGCTGAGAGTATGAGTGATGTTGAAAAACTTAAAAAATTAGGTGCAGATACCGTAGTTTCTCCAACAAAATTAACAGCACAGCGTGTAAGTGCAATGGCAGCACGTCCCGATATGGAAAATTTATTAGAAGAATTTTTATATAAAAATGACAACCCTTTAGATATGCAAGAGATTATTATCCCAAAATATAGTTGGGCAGTTTTAAGAAAATTAAAAGAGACACATATTCGTCAGATTACAAACTGTTCAGTTATTGGAATAACAAAAAAAGATGGAAAATTTTTATCTATGCCAAAAGGAGATACCTTAATAACTTGTGATTGTAAACTTCTTATAATTGGAACACAAAAAGGTATTAATATAACAAAAGAGTTAATGAAAAGTAGAGAGAAACCTAAGGAGTTAAAATTTGTATAAATTAATAGAAAATAAAGATGGTGTATGTAGTGCAGAGGGTTTTTTTGCAGATGGAATTAGTGCTGGATTAAAACCAGATGGTGCAAAAGATATGGCATTTATTTATAGTGATACTCTTTGTGAGATAGCGTCTGTATTTACAACAAATAAAATGAATGCATCACCAATAAAACATTTTTTAAAGCAGGGTGGTTTTAAAACAAATTTTGTATTAATAAACTCTAAAAATGCAAACGCTATGACAGGAAAAGCAGGAATAACAGATATAGAAGAGATTTTACAAACTATTCCTAATGTTACCAATCCATTAATGAGTTCAACAGGTGTTATCGGTGTTCGTTTACCAAAAGAGAAAATTATAGCTGGTGCAAAACTCTTTAATTTTTCTTCAAAAGAACCAAACTCAGCATCACAAGCGATAATGACAACGGATACTTTCTCAAAAGAGATAGCGTTTAAAGTTAAACTTGAAGATGGTAGTAGTTTTAATATCGGTGCAATGGCTAAAGGTGCAGGTATGATAAATCCTGCTATGGCTACTATGCTTTGTTTTATCACAACTGATGCTGATGTTTCTAAAGATGAGATGCAAACTATTTTAGATGAGGTTACAAAAACAACTTTTAATGCTGCAAGTGTAGATGGTGACACCTCTACAAATGATACGGTAATGCTTCTTTCAAATGCTAAAAGTGGAGTTTATAATGCTGATGCCTTTAAAGAGGCTCTTCATAAAATAATGCTTTTCTTAGCCCGAGAGATGGTAAGAGATGGAGAGGGTGCTACAAAGTTAGTGACTTATAATATAACAGGTGCAAAAGATGACAGAGAAGCTGAGAAAGTTGCTAAAGCACTTTCAGATTCTCTTTTAGTAAAAACTGCACTTTATGGAGAAGACCCAAATTGGGGACGTATAGCTTCAACAGTAGGTGCAAGTGGAGTAGAGTGTAGTGAAGAAACTCTCAGTATCTCTTTTGATGAACTTTGTGTTTATGAGAAAGGTACACTTCTATTTGATGATACGATGGAAGAAAAAGCATCTCAAGTGATGAAAAAAGCCGAGTTTAGTATCTCTTGTGATTTAGGTGTAGCTGATGGAAAATTTATCTCTTTTGGTTGTGACTTAGGATATGAGTATGTTAAAATTAATGCTGATTATAGAACGTAAAAAGTAAAATTTTAATGCAAATATCAATAGTTATCCCTACTTACAATCGCTATAAAGTTTTAAAAAGAGCATTAACTTCTGTTTTTGCTCAAACATATACAGATTATGAAGTGATTGTAATAGATGATGGTTCTATTGATAATAGCTCCGATATTCAACAAGATTTTCCAACTATAAAATATTTTTATCAAGAAAATGGTGGTGTTTCCTCTGCTAGAAATTTAGGAATTAAAAAAGCTAGTTTTGAGTGGATAGCTTTTTTAGATTCTGATGATGAGTGGGATAAAAATAAACTACAAAAGCAAGTTCTTTTTCATCAAGAAAATAGAGAGATTTTTATGAGTTATACAGATGAAAAGTGGATACGAAATGGTGTGAGTGTCAAAATACCTAAAAAGTTTCGTAAATATGGTGGGGATATTTTTAAAGAGTGTTTGTCTCACTGTATTATCGCTCCTTCATCGACTCTAATTCATAAAAGTTTGTTAGCTGAGGTTGGAACTTTTGATGAGAGTTTAGAGGTTTGTGAAGATTATGATTTATGGTTACGTGTAGCACAAGGTCATAAAATAGGCTTGATTGATTTACCGCTTATTAGTAAATATGGTGGTGATGAAGACCAGCTTAGTGTAAAGTTTTGGGGTATGGATAGATTTAGAACACTATCTTTAGAAAAATTATTGAAAAAACAGATGAAAAATGAAGCTATGATTTTAGATATGCTTTTGAAAAAATATAGGGTGCTTTTGAAGGGTGCTGTTAAGTATGAAAGAGCTGTTGAAATAACTAAATATATAGAAAAAATAAAATTTTATGAAAATAAACTATAAAAGAATAAATAGTATGAAAAATAAGATATGTGTTATTGGTTTAGGATATGTAGGTTTACCTTTAGCTCATGCTTTTAGTTCAAAGTATAATGTAATTGGTTTAGATATATATCAAAGTCGAATAGATGAATTAAATAGTGCCTATGATAGAACATTAGAGCTAAATAAAGGGCAGTTAGAAGAGGCTTTATCTAATGGTATAAAGTTTACTAGTAATAAAGATGATATAAAAGAGTGTAATATCTTTATAGTAACAGTCCCAACACCGATAGATAAAAATAAAAGACCAGATTTATCCCCACTTTTAAAAGCAAGTGAAACGATAGCTAAAGTATTAAAAAAAGATGATATAGTTATTTATGAATCAACTGTTTATCCAGGTGCAACTGAAGAGGAGTGTGTGCCAGTATTGGAGAAATTTTCAGATATGAAATTTAATAAAGATTTCTTTTGTGGATACTCCCCTGAACGAATAAATCCAGGAGATAAAGAGCATACTGTTACAAAAATTTTAAAAGTAACATCGGGTTCCACTCCTGAAATAGGAAAAAAAGTAGATGAGCTTTATGCCTCTATAATAACAGCTGGAACACATTTAGCACCAACTATTAAAGTGGCAGAAGCTTCTAAGGTTATAGAGAACTCTCAAAGAGATATAAACATAGCATTTGTCAATGAGTTAGCCTTGATTTTTAATAAACTTGGCATCGATACAAATGATGTTTTAGAAGCCGCTTCCACAAAATGGAATTTTTTATCCTATAAACCTGGATTAGTTGGAGGGCATTGTATAGGTGTTGATCCCTATTATCTTTCCTATAAAGCACAATCAGTTGGTTATAACCCTGAAATAATTTTGGCAGGACGTAGACTTAATGATAATATGGGTATCTATGTTGCCAATCAAGTTATAAAACTGATGATAAAAAATGGGTATAAAATAGATGGAGCGAAAGTTTTAGTTCTTGGCATAACCTTTAAAGAGAACTGTCCAGATATTAGAAACTCACGAGTAATAGATATTATAAATGAACTTAAAGAGTTTGGTTGTAGTGTTGAAGTTTATGACCCTTGGGCAGATAAAGATGAGGTTAAAAGAGAGTATCAAATTGATTTAATAGAAACTCTTGAACATAAAACTTATGCAACGTCTATTGTCGCAGTTGCACATAATGAGTTTAAAGATATAGATATTAGTAGATTAAAAAATGGTAAAGAAGCTATAGTTTATGATTTGAAGTCACTATTAGATTCTAATGAGATAGATGGGAAATTATAATATGCAAAGAGATAAAAATTTTGCTCTAATTGGAGCAGCTGGTTATATAGCACCAAGACACATGAAAGCGATAAAAGAGACAGGAAACAACTTAGTAGCTGCACTTGACCCTTATGATGGTATAGGAGTTATGGATAGTCATTTTCCAGAGGCTGATTTTTTTACGGAGTTTGAACGTTTTGATAGATTTGTAGATAAATGGCATAGAGAGCATGATAAAAAAATAGAGTATATCTCTATAACCTCTCCAAATTATCTTCATGATTCACATATACGTTTTGCACTCAAGAGTGGTGCAGATGCTATTTGTGAGAAACCTTTAGTTTTAAACCCTCATAATATTGACCAGCTTAAAGTTATAGAGAATGAAACAGGTAAAAAGGTTTATAATATTTTACAACTTCGTTTGCACGACTCTATAGTTGCTTTAAAAGAGCGGGTTCAAAAAGAGTTAAAAGAGAATCCAAATAAAGTTTACGATATAGATTTAACATATCTTACATCACGTGGTAAATGGTATTTTCAATCATGGAAAGGGAATGAACCAAAGAGTGGGGGTATAGCTTCAAATATAGGAGTTCATTTTTACGATATGCTCTCTTGGATATTTGGAGAGATGGAGGAGAATATTGTTCATCTTAAAACAGCAGATACAAATGCTGGTTTTTTTAAATTGAAAAATGCAACGGTTCGATGGTTTTTAAGTGTAAATTACAATTATATTCCTGAATCAATTAAATTGACTGGAGCAAGAACTTATCGTTCTATTACAGTAGATGGTGAAGAGATAGAGTTCAGTGGTGGTTTTACAGATTTACACACAAAAAGTTATGAAGAGATTTTAAAAGGGAACGGTTTTGGATTAGATGAAGCCTATGGTTCGATACGAACAGTTTCCACAATTCGTAATTTAGATCCTATCGGAATGAAAGGGGATTACCATCCTTTTATAAAAAAAGTTATTCTCTAACAATGGGAAAATATTTTATTCACTCTTCATCTTTTATAGATGATAATGTAACTATTGGCAATGATAGTAAAATATGGCATTTTTCTCATATTCTTTCAGGTTCTACTATTGGAAAAAACTGCTCTTTTGGTCAAAATTGTGTAGTGGGTCCAAATGTAAAAGTAGGTAATGGAGTTAAAGTTCAAAACAACATCTCTATCTATGAAGGTGTCGAAGTTGAAGATGATGTATTTTTAGGTCCTTCGTGTGTTTTTACAAATGTAGTAAATCCACGAGCTTTTATAGTACGACGAGATGAATTTAAAAAGACATTGCTTAGAAAAGGTTGTTCAATAGGGGCAAATGTAACTATTGTTTGTGGAATAACTATCGGTGAGTATGCGCTTATAGGGAGTGGAGCAGTTATAAATAGAGATGTGAAGCCTTACGCACTTATGGTAGGTGTTCCTGCGAAACAGATAGGTTGGGTAGGAGTATCTGGAAATAGATTAAAGTTTGAAAATAATAAAGCTAGTGACAAGTTTGCATTTTATGAGTTAGTAGATGATAATTTAAAGGTAATTAAAGTATGAAAATAGATTTTGCAAACTTACAATACCAATATCAACTTTATAAATCAGAGATAGATAAAGCCATTCATAATGTTTTAGATAAATCTAATTATATAATGGGTGAAGAGGTATCTCAATTAGAAAAAAACTTGGAAGAGTTTACTGATGCAAAATATGCTATAACTTGTTCAAGTGGTACAGATGCTCTTTTACTTTCTATGATGGCACTTGATATAAAAGCAGGAGATGAGGTTATTACAACTCCTTTTACATTTATAGCAACAGCTGAAACAATAGCCTTAATGGGTGCAGTTCCAGTATTTGTAGATATTGATGAAAAAACTTATACTATTGATAGTTCTAAAATAGAGGAAAAAATAAGTTCTAAAACAAAAGCTATTATTCCCGTTTCTCTCTATGGGCAAGTGGCAGATATGGAGAATATTCAAAATATCGCAGATAAATATAATTTAAAAGTTATAGTAGATGGTGCGCAAAGTTTTGGTGCTACTTATAATGAAAAGATGGATTCTACTTTAGGCGATATTTCAACAACAAGTTTTTTCCCTGCAAAACCTTTAGGCTGTTTTGGAGATGGTGGTGCTGTTTTTACAAATGATGAAGAGTTGGCATTAAAAATGAAACAACTACGAGTTCATGGTCAAAACAAACGCTATCATCATAAATATATTGGAATGGGTGGGAGAATGGATACTCTTCAATGTGCTATTGTAAATGTAAAGTTACAATATTATAAAGAAGATTTAGTATTAAGACAAAAGGTAGCAGATAAATATACTCAATCACTTCAAAATAAAGATCTAACTCTTCCATTTATAGCTAAAAATGTAACTTCTGTATTTGCTCAATACAGTATTAGAGTTAAAAATAGAGATGAAGTTCAAGCAAGATTAAAAGAGCAAGGAATACCAACTGCTGTACACTATCCAATTCCTTTACATCTTCAAAAGTGCTTTCAATATTTAGGATATAAAAAAGGAGATTTTCCTATCTCTGAATTAGTTTCTCAAGAGATTTTGAGTTTACCTATGAATCCTTATCTTCGTGATGATGAGATTGAATATATAGCAAATAATTTATGATAAAAATTCTTATTTTTCTAACACCTTTTTTACTGTTTGCTTCTAAGCCTCAACTATTACTTCTAAAAACCTATAAAGACCAAAATATTAGTGGTTGGGTTATGAGTGAAAAACTTGATGGTATAAGAGCCTATTGGAATGGAAAAAATCTTATTAGTCGTGGTGGAAAGATTATAAATGCACCTCAATATTTTACAAAAGATTATCCACCTTTTGAGATAGATGGAGAGTTGTGGAGTAAACGAAAAGATTTTGAAAATATATCAAGTATTGTGAGAAATAAAATACCATCTAAACGATGGAGTGAGATAAAGCATTATATATTTGAAGTTCCTAATGCTAAAGGAACACTTTTTCAACGTTTAAAAAAAGTAAAACCCTATGAAAATAGCTATATAAAAATTTTAAAACAGATATATGTTAAAGATAAAAAACATTTAGAAAATTTTTTAAAAGAGGTAGAGCTAAAAAAAGGGGAGGGAGTTGTTGTTCGTGACCCTCAAACAGCTTATATAAATAAACGAACAGATAAAGCTTTAAAAGTAAAAAGTTTTTATGATGCAGAGTGTAGGGTAATAGGCTATACAAAAGGAAAGGGTAAATATGAGAGCTTAGTAGGAGCTTTGAGATGTGAATTTTCTAATGGTATAGAGTTTAAAATAGGAAGTGGATTGAGTAATACTGAGAGAAAAAATCCACCAAAAATTGGTGATATAGTTACTTTTAAATATTATGAGTTTACAAAGTATGGGAAACCTAGATTTCCTGTTTTTTTGAGGGTAAGAAGAGATGTTCAATCGATTATTAAAAAAAGGTTTTAAAATATGAATATTTTAGTTGTAATACCAGCTAGAGGTGGTTCTAAAGGAATACCCCGAAAAAATATTAGATTATTAGCAGGAAAACCTTTAATATACTATTCAATTGCTACTGCATTATCATCAAAATATAATATAGATGTTTATGTTTCAAGTGAAGATGATGAAATATTACAATTATCAAAAGAATTTGGTGCAAAAGTACATAAACGAGATATGAATATTGCTGATGATAAAACAACTCTTGACCCTGTTATTTATGATTGTTATCAATATGCTAAAAAAAATGAAAATAAAAAATATAATTATATTATTACAATGCAACCAACATCACCACTTTTAAACTCAAACTCTTTAGACAAAGCTATAACAAAAGCTATTAATAATAAAGAGATAGAAACAGTTATAGCATCAAAGGATGACACTCATCTTTCATGGAGAAAAGAAAATAATATCTATTTAGCAAATTATAAAGAGAGAGTAAATAGACAATATTTAATATCGACATTTACAGAGACAGGAGGTTTTTTTATTACTAGAGAAGATATTATAACCTCTACTAATAGAATTGGAAAAAATGTTGAACTTCACATACTCGCTAATGGAGAGGAGATAGATATTGATACTTATGATGATTGGAATCTTTGTGAATATTATCTAAAAAGAAAGCATATTTTATTTGTAGTTAGTGGAAATAAAACGGTTGGATTAGGACATGTTTATAATACTTTACTTATTGCAAATGATATATTAAATCATAAGATTACATTTTTAGTTGACGATAAAAGTCAAATGGCTTATGAAAAAATATTATCTAAAAATTATAATATTAATATTCAAGTAAAGAAAGATATTGTAGATGATATAAAAATTATTAATCCAGATTTAGTTATTAATGATAGATTAGATACAGAAAAAAATTATATATTAAAGCTAAAAAAATTAAATTATAAAGTTATAAATTTTGAAGACTTAGGAGATGGAGCAAAAGAAGCTGATTTAGTCATAAATGCAATATATCCTGAAAAACAGATATTATCTCAGCACTATTTTGGTCACAATTATTTCATCTTAAGGGATGAATTTATTTATTTGAAAGATAATAAAAAAATAGATAAAGTAAAAAATATTCTTATTACTTTTGGTGGAGTGGATTTAAATAATTACACTCAAAAAGTCATTGATAATATTTATGATTATTGTCAAAGTAATCAAATAAATATTCAAGTAATTACAGGATTTGGTTATAGTGAATTTAATTCATTGAAGAGATATAAAAATATTGAAATTAAGAGAAATATTACAAATATTTCTACATATATGCAAAATGCAGATATTATTTTCACATCAGCAGGTCGAACAACTTATGAAATTGCTAGTATAGGTACTCCAACTATTGTTTTAGCTCAAAATGAGAGAGAATTAACTCATTTTTTTGCTTCAAGTGAATTTGGATTTTTAAATCTTGGATTAGGTTATAAGTTAGAAAATAGAGAATTAATTAAACAATTTATTGAATTGGTAAATTCTATTCAAACTAGAATTTATATGAATAAACTTATGAAAAAAATAGATTTAAAATCTGGAAGAAAAATAGTTAATAAATTAATTCAAGAATTATTGGAGAAATAAAATGAGACTAGAAGAAATATTAAATAGTGTAAATCCATATGAAATAATGTTGTATAAACCATATATAATAGCTGAAATAGGGGTAAATCATGAAGGAAGTATAGATTTAGCAAAAAGACTTATTGATGAAGCTAAAGAGGGTGGAGCAGATGCTGTAAAGTTTCAAAGTTATAAAGCTGAAACACTAGCTTCAAAAGATTCTCCTTCTTATTGGGACACTAATGAAGAACCTACAACTTCTCAATATAAATTATTTAAGAAACATGATAGTTTTTGGTTAGACGAGATGAAAGAATTAAAAGAGTATTGTGATAGTGTAAACATAGAGTTTATGAGTACACCTTTTGACATAGCGTCTGCAGATTTTTTAAATGACTTAATGGATGTATATAAAATTTCATCTTCAGATTTAACAAACAAACCTTTTATTGAGTATATTTGTCAATTTAATAAACCTATTATTTTATCAACAGGTGCAAGTAATCTTTATGAAATTCAAGAGGCTGTAAGTTGGATAGATAAATATGGAAATCCACTTGCTCTTATGCATTGTGTACTAAACTATCCTACCCCAGATAAAAATGCAAACCTTGGAATGATATTAGATTTAAAACAAAAATTCCCAAATAAGATAATAGGTTATAGTGATCATACTTTACCTAAAGATATGAAAGTATGTGAAATGGCAACAATGCTTGGAAGTGTGATAATAGAAAAACATTTTACACATGATAAAACATTAGTTGGAAATGATCATTATCATGCAATGGATAAGGACGATTTAAAATTATTTATAAAAAATTTAGATAGGACATTTGAAATTTTAGGAAGCTTCAAAGTAGAAGCTTTAGAGGATGAGGCACCAGCAAGAGCTAATGCTAGAAGAAGTTTAGTAGCGAAAAGAGATATTGTTAAAGGAACAATAATAGGAAAAAATGATTTAACTTTTAAAAGACCTGCACATGGAGTAAGTCCAAAGTTTATTGATGAAATTATCGGTAAAATAGCAAGGGTTGATATAGCTGATGATGATGTAATTCAATGGAATATGTTTAATTAATGAAAAATCAATATGTTGTTTTAACTGGTGGCAAAAATAATGCTGGTGATTTTTTAATTAAATATAGAGCAAAAGAGTTATTTAAGAAGTTAAGAGAAGATAGAAAAATTATTGATTTTAATGCTTGGGAAAAATTTGATGATAAACGATTAAAGATTGTAAATGAATCAAGAGCACTCATTTTAATGGGTGGACCAGCTTTACAAAAGAGTATGAGACCAACTATCTATAAAATGACTGAAAACTTAAATGATATAAAAGTTCCAATTATAATGATGGGAATAGGGTGGAAGTCTATAAATGGAGAGTGGAAAAATAGTTATGAATATCCTTTAAATCAACAGAGTATAGAGTTACTTGAAAAAATTAATAGCTCTGGCTATCTTTCGAGTGTTAGAGATTATCATACTTTAAATAGTATAGCTTTTAAAGGCTATACAAATTTTTTAATGACAGGCTGTCCAGCTTATTATGATTTAGAATCTATAAATATGGAAGTTTTAACTCCTAATATTCAAAAAGTTGCTTTTTCTCTTGGTGTATCTTTTATGGAGAGTAAATCGATGAAAAAATTAATGAAAGAGAATATTCTAAAATGTAAAGAACAATTTTTTGATAAAGATTTTGAAGTTGTATTTCATCATTCACTTAATCGAGAAGATTTTTTATCAACTTATAATAAGAAGTCTCAACATTTAGAAAAACATAATAAATTTGCAGAGTGGTTAGAGTTCCACAATATCAACTATATAGATATTTCAGGAAGTGCTGAAAATCTTATTAATTATTATAAAACTGTAGATTTGCATATAGGGTATAGAGTACATGCACATATTTTTATGAATAGTATATCTAAGTTTTCAATTTTAATAAGTGAAGATGGAAGAGCAAAAGCTACAAAAGACGTCATAGGTGGAATTGTACTTAATGGATATGATAGTTTTGATGAAAGCTTTTTTGGAAAAATAATAAACAGACTGTATAAGAATTTTGATAGATACCATTCAAATAAATATTTAACAGAAGAGTTATTAAATAGTATTGAGTATGAGCATAAAGTAAATTATTTGAGAATTCAAAATTCAAGAGATCAGATAGATAATAATTTTAATATTATGAAAAAATTTATTCAACAGTTACCATAAAATTAAATGATACTAAAAAAATCAATTATATATTTAAGCAGTAGTATTCTTAGTCAATCTATTCCTTTTTTACTTCTTCCTGTTATGACTCAATACTTATCACCTCAAGAGTATGGTACATTATCTATCTATTTAATAATGTTAAGTATTTATAGTGCATTTATTGGTATGAATATGCAGGTAAATATATCTAAGAATTTTTTTAAGATTTCAAAAAATGAATTATCTTTATATATTGGAAATATATTTATTATTTTAATGATAACTTTTATTTTTTATCTTTTGTTAACATATATTTTAAGTTTTTATTTCAGTTCTATTTTTTCTATAGAATTAGTTTGGTTTTTTGTAATACCATTTATAAGTATTATGACAATGATAAATACAATTAATACAACAATTTTAAGAAATGAACAAAAAGCATATCTATTTGGTCTATTTGAGATATCAAATAGCTTCATAAAAGTTTTTTTTACAGTTTTATTTTTAGTTACATTTTCATTAAGTTGGTATTCTCAGATAATTGGTATATTAGTATCTTCAATAGTTTTTTTTATAATTGGTATATTTTATATCTATAAAAAAGAATATATTACAATAAAGTTTAATAAAAAAATTTTTAAATCTATTTTAGGTATATCTTTCCCTTTAATCCCTCATCTATTAGGTGGGTTAATAATAGCAATGAGTGATAGACTTTTTATTGAACAGATGGTAAGTATAGAAGCTGTTGGAATATATAGTGTAGGTTATATGTTTGGTATGGTAGTAATGCTTTTTACAGATGCTTTTATTAAGGCTTGGTCTCCTTGGTTTTATAAAAATTTAGCAAATCCTACTTTAGTAAAAAAGAAAAAGATAATTAGATACACATATATATACATAATAACTATTTTTATTTTGGCTTTTTTAATATCTATTATAGGAGAGTTTATATTACCCTACTTTGTTGATGAAAAGTTTTATGGGGCAGGTAAATTTATATTATGGGTGTCTATAGGATATGCAGTTCAAGGTGTATATAAAATATTTTTCCCATATTTAGTTCATATAAGTAAAACATCATTTTTAGCGTTTAGTACAGTGATAGCTGCTATTTTAAATCTTATGTTTAACTATATACTTATAAAAGAGTTTGGAACAGTTGGTGCAGCTTATGCGACAATAATATCTTTTAGTGTGAGTGCAGTATTAGTTTTTTGGTATCAAAATAAAAACTATTATATGCCTTGGGGACTAAGCTATACAAAGGAAAAATATTTTGAAAAATAAACCAACATCTATTAAAGAACTTTGTGCATTTATTTGGTATTTAGAGGGTAAATATAATTTACTTGATTTAGAGATTGATGGTGTTAAGCCATGGCAGAGTCAAAGAATGAGTATATATTATACTTTGGCATTAGAATTGAAAATACTAAATCAAGCACAAGCTAGTATGAGTATTAAAGATAAGTTCTCTTCATTATTCTCTTATTTTATTAATAGTGTAAAGTATAATCCTTTTAATATTTTTAAAGCAGAAGTTGTTATCGTTTCTGGAAAAAGAGTTTCAAAAATTAATGATAGAGAGATTGATATTTATAGTAAATATTTTCTTGATGAGCTTATAAAGACTAGAAGTGTTATTGAGTTTGAACAGCCATATTTAGGTAAGCATTATAAACAGATAAAAAAGTATACATACTATAGTGATTGGATTGATTTATCATCTAAAATCTATATCTTCTTAAATAGAGCCAATATTACAAAAAGTCAAATAAATTTTTTAAAAGTTGTAGAGAATGAGATTGAAACATTATTAGATATAAAATTTAATTTATCTAATTATCTAATAAAATCTATCGTAAGATTTAAGATAGAATATAAATTATATAGATATTTTTTGAA
Organism: uncultured Sulfurimonas sp.; assembly: GCA_964642985.1. GTDB lineage: Bacteria > Campylobacterota > Campylobacteria > Campylobacterales > Sulfurimonadaceae > Sulfurimonas. The sequence continues at coordinate 22,878 of CAZXSD010000002.1, read as the reverse complement.
GAGAACAGAAGCAAAGAATATCTATATTGTAAATGCCTATATGATGAGCTCTTTTATAAAAGCAGCAAAAGATAGTAGTATTGAAGTTTATGAGTTGCAACATGGTATATTTAGTGAATATCATTTGGGATATAGTTATCCACAGAGAATTGAAACTCTTGAATATTTTCCTCATAAATTTTTAGTTTGGAATGAGTTTTGGAAAACAATGATAAAACTCCCAATAGAAAATAAAGATATAATTATTGATAGATTTAGATATTTAGAAAAAGAGAAAAAAAAGTATATACATTTAGAAAAAAAACAAAATCAGATGCTTATCTTATCTCAAGGTGCTATAGGTGAAAAAATAGCAAAAAAAATATTAGATAATTTTGATTTTTTTGAGCAGTATGAGATAATATATAAGCTACACCCAGGTGAGTATGAAAGATGGAAATCCTATTCATCTTTGGTGGAATTAAATCGTTTATCAAATATAATAGTAGTTAAAGATGAATTATTATTGTATGAACTATTTGCAACATCTCAATATCAAGTTGGAGTATTTTCAACTGCAATTTATGAAGGTGTTGAATTTGGATGTAAAACAATTTTATTAGATTTAACAGGCATTGAGTATATGGATAAGTTTATAAAATTTTATAATCCAAAAATAATTTAAAGAAGTATAGATGGCTATTGTAACAACAATAAAAAATAGAATTTATGGTGATTATTTGATGTTATCACGACTTCGTGAATATGAGAGGATGCTAAAAAAGTTGAGTGATAATGGCTATAAACATATAGCACTAAGAGAGTATAAAGAGTTATTGGATAATAATGAGTTAAAAAAAAATAAATATTTTATAAATAGACACGACATAGATACGGATATAGCAACAGCAAAAGAGTTTTTTAAAATAGAAAAAAAATATAATTTAAAAGCAAGTTATTATTTTAGATTATCTACATTAGATTTTGAATTTATGAAAGAGATTGAAGAGTATGGGAGTGAAGCAAGTTATCATTTTGAAGAGATTGCTCAGTATTGTAAGGATAATCATATAAAATCTAAAGATGATGTTATTACAGAAATGGAAAATATTAAAGATATATTTAAATCAAATTTTAAAATGATAGAAGAAAAACTGGGATATAAGTTAAGTAGTGTCTGTTCTCATGGTGATTTTATAAATAGAAAATTAAATGTTATTAATAATGAAATTATAAAAGATAAAGAGCTTCGAGTAGAGCTTGGCATAAAATGTGAAACTTATGATAAAAATATAATGGAAAGTTTTGATATATATGTATCAGATAGAGCCTACCCTCAATTTTATTCACCCAATTCGATTTTTGAGTATATAGGAGATAAAAATATTATTTGTATGTTGTCTCACCCTAGACAGTGGAGAACTAGTATTAGATGTAATACGATTGATAATATAAAAAGAGTTTATGAGGGTATCAAATGGTAAAAATAGCAAACATAGTCTTCAACCCATTCACAAACGACAGTCGAGTAATCAAAGAATCAATCTCTCTTTCAAATGCAGGTTACAAAGTTGAGGTAATTGCCCACGGAGATAAAAATTTAAAAGAGTATGAAGAGCAAGAAAACTTTATAGTTAGACGTTTTGCCTATCTTGATAGAAAAGTCACTAAAAGTAAGTTATCTAAATTAAAGATATATCTCTCTTATCTGAAACAAAGTGTAAATTACTGTAAAAATTTTGATATTCTCCATTGTAACGATTTAAACACCTTACCTATTGGCTTTATAATCAAAAAGTTTTACAATAAAAATATAAAAATAGTTTATGATGCACACGAGTATGAAACTGAAATAAATGGATTAAAGGGTATAAATAAAACTATAACTAAAATAGCAGAAAAGTTTTTAATAAAATATGCAGATGCTACAATATGTGTAAGTAATGCAATAGCAGATGAATATGTTAAACTTTATAATATAGAGAAACCTGCATTAGTTTTAAATACTCCAGCCTTTCAAAAGATAGAAAAAAAAGATATATTTAGAGAAGTTTTTAGTATAAAAAAAGAACAGACAATTTTTTTATATCAAGGGGCATTAAGTAAAGGAAGAGGGATAGAGATAGTTTTTGAAACCTTTAAACAGATGCAAGATAACAAAAGTGTAGTAGTTTTTATGGGGTATGGAGAGTTAGAGGAGTTGGTAAAAACTACTGCTAAAGAGTATAAAAATATCTATTTTCATAAAGCTGTATCTCCCGATATATTGTTAGACTATACAAGCAGTACAGATTTTGGGCTTTCAATTATAGAAGATAGCTGTTTAAGTTACCGATACTGTTTACCAAATAAGATGTTTGAGTATGCGATGGCTGATATTCCTATTATTGTTTCTAATCTTTTTGAGATGAAAAAGGTAGTAGAGGAGTATGAGATAGGAGTAGTTCTTAGAGAGAATAGCAGTAATGGACTAGGAAATGCTATAAAAAAAGCTAAAAGTTTAGATAGAATTGTATTAGAAGAAAATATCCAAAAAGTTAAAGAGATTTATAATTGGGAAGAGCAAGAAAAGAATTTATTGAATGTTTATAATAATTTATGGGGATAAAATATGAGTGAAGAGTTAAAAAGTTTGGTAGATATTAAGATGAATTTATTAGACGATACTATCTTTGATATTTGGTTTAATAATAAAATTATTGTTGATAATGATTTAGAACTCTTTTTAAAAGAGCTTATTCGTAAAAATATAAAATTGATAAATCTTTATGATGAAGAGGATTTAAAAGTTAATTTTATTGTCCCTTTAATTCATAAAGTTGATTATTTTATGTTTAAAAATAATATAAGAAATTTTTATCACGAGCCTTTAAGATATGAAACCGATAGATTTATTTTTAATGGTCGTACCGATATGGTTGTGTCAAAAGGATTAATAAAAAGTGAAAAGCCCTATTTTTTTATTCAAGAGTTTAAAAAAGGTTTTGTGAGTACAAATCCTGAACCACAACTTTTAGCAGAGCTTATAAGTGCCATAGAACTGAATAATGAAACTATGATGAAAGGTGCTTACATTATAGGAGAAAACTAGAGTTTTGTAATATTAGAAAAGCTAGGAGTGGATAAATATCAATATTTTGTGAGTCGTACTTTTAATTGTGTAAATATTAATGATTTGAAAGGGATTTATAGAAATTTACTGTTTATGAAAAATAAGATTATAGAGATGGTGGAAGAGAGTAACATAAATTAGTTGAATTTATCGTGTATGAAAAAGAAGTTCAGTACCCTCGGCTATACCTCAAAGGGCATAGACTTACAAGGGAATTACAATAAAATTATAAGGTACTTTATATGAATAATAACTTAATAGAGAAGTTTATAAGTGATAATAGACTTGGTAGTTATAAAAATTTACTTGAATATGAAGAAAACCTTATTTTTTCAAAAAAATCATATATTCCTTTGTCAATACTTGAAGTGAGTCTTAGAAATGCCATAGATACTTTATTAAGTGAAAAAGTTGGTTTTAATTGGTATGAAAAAGATAATTTTTTGACCAAGGATAGTAAGTATAAAGTGATGAAAGCAATAGAACTTTTAAATATGAAAAAAGAGAAAATTTCCAAACATAAAATTATTGCTGAATTGTCATTTGGATTTTGGGTCAATCTATTTAAAAAACCTTATGAAAAGAAACTTAGAATAAATGATTTGAAAAAAATATTTCCAAACTTACCTTCTAAAAATATTAAGTTCACAAGTAGAGAAATTATTTATAAAGAACTAAATCATATAAGAAACTTTAGAAATAGAGTTTTTCATTATGAAAAAGTTTTAAATAAAGACAATTATAATTTTATTTTTAATGAAATTGATGAAATATTAACTTATTTTGACGATGAAGTTAGTGCTTTTGCAAAGAGAATAAATGATATATAAACATAATAAAGGAAAAAAATGTACAACCTACAAAAAGAAAACATAAGCAATAAGTACCTACTAATACTTATAGCAACAGCCTACCTATTTAGTATAGCAATACGCCTAATATGGGTTTACCAATTCAACGGATATGAAAACTTCTATTGGAACGACCAACTGATGATAAACACAAACGATGGTTATCTATGGGCAAGTAGTGCTTTAAATGAGCTGACAAATCAGTTTGAAAATAACCCACGTGTTATGAGTATGTTTGAATATGGTGCAGTATTTTTTACTTATGTGATAGTTAAAATTACACCTTTTAGTTTAGATACCGTTATACTTTATCTACCAGCACTTATATCTGGTATGGTGGTTATTCCTATTATCTTGATTGCACGTTTATACAACCTAACTCTATGGGGATTTTTTGCTGCACTTTTAGGAAGTATCGCTTGGAGTTACTATAACCGTACTATGATAGGGTATTACGATACCGATATGTTCTCAGCAATGGCACCGATGTTTATTCTTTTCTTTTTGATGAAAACTATCGAAGAGGAGAGTTTAAATAATGCACTCTACTCAGCATTAGCTATCTTAATATATCCTTTTCTTTATGATGCAGGACTTTCTATTGTTTATGCGATAGGTCTTATCTATATGGGGTATATGGTTCTTTTTCATAGAAAAGAGGAGTTTACTTATCAGTCTATTATCTTAATAGCTATTGCGTTACTTGGTATTCCATCTTTATTGAAGCTGGTAATGATTGGAGCTACCTATTATCTGCTTAAAAATAGAGTATTCCCTTTACAACAGTTAGTGATAGCTTCAGTAGTTATAGTTGTAGCTTTTTTAATAAGTGGAAACGTTGTCGGGATTATTTGGGCAAAATTTTCAACGTATCTCTTTAGAGGAACTGAAGCGGAGGGTTTACACTTTTTTCAAGTAAAACAGACAGTACGAGAAGCTGGAACTATCCCTTTTTCAACGATGGCAAATAGAATAAGTGGAAGTACATTAGGTGTTATTACGGCACTCGTTGGATATGTTTTATTGGTTATAAAATATAGACCATTTATTTTGGCACTTCCTCTTATCGGTATAGGTGTTTTCTCACTTTGGGGTGGATTGAGATTTACTGTATATGCTGTTCCTATTGCTGCTATGAGTAGTATATATCTATTTTATGTTATCGCATCTTTTGTAGCAGATAAAAGAGCTAAATATCTTTTAATCTCTGCATTAACAGCTATGATGCTTTATCCAAATATCACTCATATTATAGGCTACAAAGTTCCAACTGTATTTAATAAAGCAGAAGTAGAGATACTTGATGAACTCAAATCTATATCTACGCCCAAAGATTATACTTTAGCGTGGTGGGATTATGGTTATCCGATTTGGTATTACTCAAATACAAATACACTTATAGATGGTGGTAAACATAATAACGATAACTTTATCATCTCACAAATTTTAAATACATCTTCACAAACACAAGCAGCCAATCTTTCACGATTAGCAGTTGAGAGTTATGTAAGTAGTGATTATAAGATAGTAGCAAATGAGATATTTAACAATAAAAAAGAGAACCAAGTTAATCCAAATATGATATTAGATGAGTTAAGTCTAGGTGATTATAAACTTCCTGAAAAAACAAGAGATATTTTTATATATCTCCCAAATAGAATGTTAAATATCCTTCCAACAGTAGCACTTTTTTCAAACCTAGATTTAACGACAGGAAAGAAAAAAGCGAGACCATTTTTCTATACATCAAGAGGATTTAAAGATGATGGAAAAAATATTAACTTAGGAAATAATATATCTATATTAAAAGAAAAAGGGACGATAAAAATAGGTAAACAAAATATTCCTATCAATAATTTTGTAGTAACACAATATGATAAGAAAGGCAAATTACAAGTAAATGTTCAAAGACTCGATAGAAACTCTCCAATAAGTGTAGTTTTTATGAAAAGTTACAATCAGTTTCTTGTTTTAGACCAAACGATGTATGATTCACTATTTATACAGATGTTTGTACTTGAACAATATGATAGCTCTCTCTTTGAACCAGTTATTTTAAACCCATTAGCAAAAGTTTATAAGTTAAAAATATAGATGTCAAAAAATATTTGGATAATCAATGATTATGCAGGAACTCCCTATCACGGTATGGAGTTTCGTCACTATTATCTTGCTAAAGAGCTTATAAAACTTGATTGTAAAGTTACTATTATAAGCTCTTCATACTCCCATCTTTTTAAAAATCAACCCACTCAAAAAAGAGAGATGATAGAGGGTATAGAGTACATTTGGTTAAAAACTTTTAATTATGGAGATTCTCACAATAAAAAAAGAGTTTTAAAATGGTTTTGGTTTATGTTTAAACTTCTCTCTTTACCTTTTAGAACTAAAAAACCTGATGTTATTATTGTCTCCTCTATCGCACCATTTTCTATATTACCAGCTTGGATTCTTTCAAAATTTTATAGAGCAAAACTCATTTTTGAAGTTAAAGATATTTGGCCTTTAAGTTTAGTTGAGGTTGGAGGGTTTAAATCTACTCATCTTTTCATAAAGTTTATGGGCTGGTTTGAGAAATTTGCTTTGAAAAAATCAGATTTTATAGTTTCTAATTTAGAAAACTATGGAGAACATATAAAAAATCTAAATATAGAACGAGAATTTTCGTGGATAAGTAACGGTATAGATTTAGATTCTGTAAGAGATACCAAACTATTAAATAAAGAGATAGCCGATAAAATTCCAAAAGATAAGTTTATAGTAGGCTATACAGGTTCTATTGGTATTGCAAATGCACTTGATAGTTTTTTAGAGTCTGCAACACTTTTAAAAGAAAAAAAAGAGATAGTTTTTGTAATAGTTGGAAAAGGTAATGAGAGAGAACGACTTAAAAAAGAGTTTGAAAGTGAAAATATTATATTTATAGATGCGATAGATAAAAATCAAGTCCCATCTATGTTAGAGCTTTTTGATATATGTTTTTTAGGATGGAATAAAGAAAGCTTATATAGATATGGAACATCAGCAAATAAAATTTTTGATTATATGTTAAGTGCAAAACCTATCATAAACGCTTTTTCAGGTGCAGGTGATATTATTCAAAAAGCACAATGTGGAATAACAGTAGAAGCAAATAATGAAACAGAGATAAAAGAGGCTATTTTAAAATTGTATAGTATGAGTGAAGAGGAACGAAATATCTTAGGTAAAAATGCTAAAGAGTATGTTTTAAAATATTTTACCTATAAAGAGTTGGCAAAAAAATATAGGGAGCTTTTTTAGATGAATAATAATTTAAAATTTGGATTTGATATTTTATTAGCTTTGATTGGATTATCTCTTATTTGGTGGATTATCTTACTTGCTTGGATAATAGCCTCAATAGAAACAAAATCAAATGGTTTCTTTTTTCAAAAAAGAGTAGGGCGATATGGAAAACTTTTTAATGTTATCAAGATAAAAACTATGAAAAAAGTGGAAGGTGTTGATACTACTATAACAGCTTCAACTGATATTCGCATTACAAAAAGTGGTAAGTTTTTTAGAGATACAAAGATAGATGAACTTCCTCAGTTTATCAATATTCTTTTAGGAGATATGAGTTTTGTAGGACCTCGTCCAGATGTTGAGGGGTATGCTGATAAGTTAGAGGGTGATGATAGAATTATTTTATCTATCCGACCTGGAATAACTGGACCTGCTTCTATTAAGTATAAAAATGAAGAGGAAATTTTAGCAAAGCAAGATAATCCTCAAGAGTATAATGATAGGGTTATTTGGGTTGATAAGGTTCGGATAAATCGGGAGTATATTGAGGGGTGGAGCTTTATGAAAGATTTATATTATATTATTAAAACGATTAGAGGATAAAAAATGAAAAAACAACTATACCTATCACCACCTCACATGAGTGGTAATGAACAAAAATATATAGATGAAGTGTTTCAAAGTAATTATATTGCTCCCATAGGGAGTTTTATAAATAGATTTGAAGAGTCAATAGTGAGTTATACAAAAACATCAAATGCTTTAGCTGTAACATCAGGAACGGCTGCTATTCACTTAGCTCTTCGTGTTTTAGGGATTGGTAAAGATGATGATGTTTTAGTTTCTACTTTTACTTTTATAGGCTCTGTTGCTCCCGTTTTATATCAAAATGCAAATCCTATCTTTATAGATAGTGATTATGAAAGCTGGAACTTGGACCCTAAGCTTTTAAATGGATATTTATTAAGCTGTGAAAAAAAGCCAAAAGCTTTGATAGTGACTCATCTTTATGGACAAGTAGCCGATATAGAAAAAATTGCAGATATTTGTAGAGTGCATGGAGTTTATTTAATAGAAGATGCAGCAGAATCTTTAGGTGCAACCTATAATAATAAACAGAGTGGAACTTATGGAGATTTTGGAATATTTTCATTTAATGGAAATAAGATTTTAACAACAAGCGGTGGTGGTATGCTTGTGAGTGAAAATAGAGAGTGGATTGAAAAAGCAAAATTTTATGCAACACAAGCAAAAGAGGACGTTCTCTATTATGAACATAATGAGATAGGCTATAACTACCGTATGAGTAATGTTTTATCGGCAATAGGTGTTGCACAGATGGAAGTTATTGATGATAGAGTGAGTAAAAAAAGAGAGATATTTGAGTGGTATAGAGAGGAGTTATCCGAAATTGTTGATTTTATGCCAGAACTTAAAAATAGCTATGGAAATAGATGGCTTACAACTTTTATATTTAAAGATAAAACAAAAGATATTTTTAGAGTAATAGAGAGATTAAATGAAGATGGTTGTGAATCAAGACCACTTTGGAAACCTATGCATCAACAGCCTCTTTTTAAAGAGACAAAAGCTATCTTAAATGGAGTGAGTGAAGAACTGTTTTCTCATGGGCTTTGTGTAGCAAGTGGAACAATGATGACTCAACAGGATGTTCAAAGAGTTTGTAGGATTATTAAGAGTGCTTAAACCAACGGCTTTAAAAAGAATGTTTTTTTTTCTTTTTTTTGATACTCTTATATTTTTAGGAACACTTTTTTTAGCTTATAATTTACGGTTTAATTTTCAGATACCTAGTGAATTTTTGAATAATTTTTTTCTAGTATTTTTATTTTTATTTTTTTTTAAACTTGTGTTACTCTATAATTTTAAAATATATAATATCTCATGGAGATTTTTTTCACTTGCTGAGGTGAAAAAACTTCTTTATGCTCATCTTATCGCATATACTCTTTTTATTGCTATATATTCTATTTTCCCATTCTATTTTATTCCATTTCCTCGAAGTGTCCTTATTATAGACCTTTTTTTATCTTTAATATTTATTGGAAGTTTTAGAATTGCTAAAAGATTATTCTTAGAAAGTAAAAATAATAAAAACTTAAAAAAAACTCTTCTAATAGGAGCAACACCTTTCGCACAAGCACTTTTTAAACAAAAAAATAGTTTTTATATTTCTGCAATGGTGGATGATAATCTAACTTTGATAGGAAGTTATTTCTCAAATATTAATATACAAAAATTTGAAGATATTGAAAAAATTGTGAAAAAAGATGCTATTGAGTCTGTTATTATTACAAAAGAGTTAAAAAGAGAAGTTTTAGAAGATATTTATAAAAGATTACATAAATTCAATATCTATGATATTAAACTCGTTACATTAAGTAATAAAGAAACCACTCTTAAAAATCTCTCCGTAGAAGACCTTCTAGCACGTTATCCAAAAGATTTAGATAAACAAAAAATAAAATCTTTTATAAAAGATAAAACTATTTTAATAACAGGTGCAGGGGGAAGCATAGGAAGTGAAATATCTCGTCAATGTGAATTTTTTAGTGCTAAAAAACTAATACTTCTTGATAATAGTGAATATAATCTCTACTCTATTACCGAAGAGATAAAAAAGGTTGAAACTATCTCTGTAATGCAAAGTGTTGTCAATAAAGAGGTAGTAGAAAAAACTTTTATAAAATATAGACCTCAAATTGTTATTCATGCTGCAGCTTATAAGCACGTACCTTTAGTAGAAGAAAATATTGAAGAGGGGATTATAAATAATATTATAGGAACTCAAAATATCATAGATTTATCCATTAAATATAGTGCTGAAAAGTTTATTTTAATCTCAACAGATAAAGCAGTTCGACCAACAAATGTGATGGGAACAACAAAACGTATATGTGAACTTTATGCTCAAAATGTAGAGAGTGACTCTACTGAAATAGTATCTGTTCGATTTGGAAATGTACTTGGAAGTAGTGGAAGTGTAATCCCTAAGTTTCAATCACAGATAGAAAGTAATCAAAATATCACGGTAACACATAAGGATATTACACGCTATTTTATGCTTATTCCAGAAGCTTGTGAATTAGTTTTACAAGCTGGAGCTATTGGAGATGGTGGTGAAATTTTCATTTTAGATATGGGAGAGCCTATTAAAATAGTAGATTTAGCCCAAAAGATGATAGATTTAAGTGTAAATAGTAATATAAAAATAGAGTTTAGTGGTCTTCGTAAAGGGGAAAAACTTTATGAGGAGTTACTTATAGATGCTAGTGACACAAAAACAGAGTATCAATCTATCACAGTTGCGAAACCTACTCATTATGATTTAACAACCTTAAATAAAGATATCTCAGAGCTTTTAATAGTGGAAGATAAAATAGCTAAATTAAAAGAGATAGTACCTGAGTTTAATCATCAACTCAATTTATGATTTATAAATTTCAGGATATTCTCCTTTAAAACGTCTATGGAGCCAAAACCAAAACTTTGGCTCTTTTGTAATAAGTTCACTGAGCCAATCAGCTTGAAGTTGTGTTGCTTTTAATATATCTGCTTTTTCATCATCTGTTTTTTCAACTGGAATTTCATCAAAAATCATTAATGTATAGTTTTCTTCATCATCAGTTCTTATGGTTACGGGAATGATAGCAGAGTTAAACTTTCTAGCAAGATATGCTGGTGTAGCCGTTTGACTGATAGTTTTACCCATAAACTCTACATCTATACCTTCACGTTTATTCATACTTGTATCTATTAAAATTCCACAAGCTTTTTTATCTTTGATAAGTCGTATAAGAGGTTTAAGTACATTTGTTTTTTCTAGGTTTGTATTTCCAAATTTAGAACGTGATTCTAAAACCCAATTTTCATAGTTTTTATCTTTCATTTTTCTATACACAGCACCTAATGGCTCTATAAAAGCACCAATAGAAGTTCCACCAAGTTCCCAAGATGAATAATGTGTTGTTACATAGATAACACTACGTCCCTCTTTATGAACTTTTTCAACAGCTTCAATATTTTGAATTGTAATTTTATTTTGAAGCTCTTCAAAACTAAGGTGTCTTATCTCCATAAGATGTAAAAAGTTAAGCATTAAATTTTTTAAACTATATTTTGTAATATCTTTAATCTCTTTGTCACTAAGAGTATTGTTAAAGGCAAAATTAAGATTTTGCTTTACTGTTTTACGAGATTTAGCAGAGAGATAGTAAGCCAGATATGCAAGTAATAAAAAAAATGATTTTCTGAGTTTTTTTGGAAGAATCATTAGAAATTTTTCAAATAATAAAAAGAGTTTATAGCCAATCAAAGTAGTAGTTCCTTTGTAATTTTTACAATAATTATAGCATTTAATTATAAATTCAATTAATTAGGTATTAACAATTTAAACACTACAATCCAAAACTAAAAAAAATAATTTATAAAAGGATAAAAATGTTAAAACATATAGCATTTTATATAGCATTACTTATATCAAGTAGTGTTCTGGCAAATACTCATACAACTGATTATTGGGAAGGGTGTGGAGTATCTCCAACAGAAGCAAGAAGTGCATTAGCTCAAAATATTATGGTAAAAGTGGATGTAAGTTTTTCAGCAAAAGAAACAAGTTCTTTATTTGATGGAGATGAAACAGTTTCATCTGATTTCAAAAGTTCAAATGAGCAAACAAGTACGATGTTTTTAAATGATGTTGAGTCATATAAAAATGAAAATAATGAGTATTGTGCAAAGGTAAATAAGGAAAAACTTCATACATTTGCAAAAGCTAAATATAAAAATCTTAATATAGATTATAAAATTGCTTCGTTAAATATAGATGATGTAAAAATAAAAGCAAAAACACTTGATAATTGGCTAATATCGTTAAAATTTTTAAAGGGTTTAACAGAAGTATTTAGTGATCTGAAAGTTGAAAAAATTAATGATAAAGTAAAAGATTTGCAAAACATTAGAAAAAAACTTTTTTTACAAAATGTAATTATCACTAAAACTGGTTCAATGAAGGGTAACTTTAAGCTTACTGTTGATAATAAAAGAGAATCTTTTGCAAAAAAAATCTATTTAGAAGCTGGAAAAACTCATACATATTCAGTTGATGGTGAAAATATTTGTAAATATACAGATACTTTTATACTCGATAAAGAGAAAGATTTAGAACTTTCAGTTAATGTAAATAATCAGGCTTATCCTAAATTTACTATCTCTGCTAATAAGCCTAAAGATATTCAGTTTTTCTTTGATGGTAATAGTGCAAAACTTGGAAGTGAAATTATAGTAAATAGATGTAGTGGAACATTAAGTTATAGTTTAGTATATGCTCATGGTTTACCAAAATCTAATGGAAATGAAGTGACATTAAAGGCTGGTTTAGAGTATGATAAATCATATACTTTTAGATCTTATAAAGAGATAGAACATCTTAGTAACTTAGCAAAATACTTAAATAATGGTAGAAGAATAGAGATAGGATATGGATACAGATCAATTCCTGATACAGATAAATCTGAAAATTATGAGGACTCTTTAGATACTATTAAAATATCTGTAATAAACTATAAAAATTGGTTAAGACATGGTGTAAATATAGCATACTCAACAGTAGATGGTGAATATTTAGAACCTCAAAGTTATGGTTTTGATATAACATATTTAGCAGCATTTCAATTAACTACTTTTGGTGTAAATGATACTTCATTAACACTTTTTAATACATTTGCTTTGGTACCTTATGCTGGTTTTGAACTTGGTTTAGGAACTTTGAATATGTATGATAGTGAAAAGAAAAAAGCAAATAGAGAGTTTGATCCAGAAGATGAAGGTTCAACAGCTTTTATTCATGACTACGTTATTGCAAAAGGTGTTGTCGGTTTAGATATCGTATTTTCACAGCAGATAGCATTTGGATTTAAGTATTCAAAAGAGATGAATTTATTAGAGTCTAATAATTTTGCTGCATATATTAGTTTAAGTTTATAAAAATAGCTAATTTTGTATAATATTGATAATTATAATATAGGGATAAAAATGAACAAAAAAAAGTTATATCGTCCTAATGTGGCAATGATAATTGTGTCTGAAAATTATCCTCAAAAAAAAGAGATATTTATCGCACAAAGAAATGATTTACTTAATATTTGGCAGTTTCCTCAAGGTGGAATAGATCAAGGAGAAGAGGTTAAAGAAGCATTATTTCGTGAACTTGAAGAGGAAATTGGAACAAAAGAAGCAACTGTCGTTGCTGAATATCCAGAATGGATCTCTTATGATTTTCCTGAAAAAATTGCTTTAAAAATGAAGCCTTATATCGGACAGACTCAAAGATATTTTTTATTAAAGCTTAGTAAGGATGCTGTTATTAATTTAGCAACTGAGCATCCCGAATTTATGGACTATAAGTTTGTAGATGTTGCCGATATTTTAAATTTTACAGCACATTTTAAAAAACCTGTATATGAAAAAGTGATAAATTATTTTAAAGAAGAGGGACTACTATAGATGTTAATAGTTCAAAAGTTTGGTGGAACAAGTGTTGGTGATTTAGAACGTATTAAAAATGTTGCAAATCGTGTAAGTGCTTCAAAAAAAGATGGTAATGATATAGTCGTTGTTGTATCTGCGATGAGTGGAGAAACAAATAAGCTTGTAGGGTATGCAGAGAGCTTTTCTGCAAACCCTAATGGTGCTGAAATGGATATGCTTTTAAGTTCTGGAGAGAGAGTTACTGCTTCATTATTAGCAATTGCACTTACTGATATGGGGCATAATGCTACTGCTATGACAGGTCAAAAAGCTGGAATAGTGACAGATAATCATCATACTAAAGCACGTATAGAAAGTATTGACCCTAAAAATATGCAAGATGCTATTGCTGAGGGTAAAATTGTTGTTGTTGCTGGTTTTCAAGGTGTTAATGAAGCTGGAGATGTTACAACATTAGGTCGTGGTGGAAGTGATTTAAGTGCTGTTGCTATTGCTGGTGCTTTAAAAGCTGATCTGTGTGAGATATATACAGATGTAAGTGGTATCTATACTACTGACCCACGCATAGAGCCTAAAGCAAAAAAACTTGATAAAATCTCTTATGAAGAGATGTTAGAGTTAGCTTCACTTGGAGCAAAAGTTTTACAAAATCGTTCAGTTGAGATGGCAAAAAAATTAAATGTAAATTTAGTAACAAGAACAAGTTTCTCAAATGAAGAGGGAACATTAATAACTAAGGAAGAAAATATTATGGAAGCACCATTAGTAAGCGGAATAGCATTAGATAGAAATCAAGCTCGTATCTCATTAATGGGTGTAAAAGATAGACCAGGTATCGCTTCTGATATTTTTAATAAACTTGCAACTGCTGAAGTAAATGTTGATATGATTATTCAAAACAAAGCACATGATGGTGCTACAAATATTGACTTTACAGTTCCTGTAAGTGACTTACTTAATGCTAAAGAAATTGTAGATAGTTTTGTTAAGAATGGCGAAATTAATGCTGATTCTTATAATGAAGATATATGTAAAGTTTCTGTTGTAGGTGTTGGTATGCGTTCTCATACTGGTGTTGCTGCACGTGCATTTTCAACTATGGCGGATAATAATATTAATATCAATATGATTTCCACTTCTGAGATAAAAATTTCTATGGTTGTTGATGAAAAATATGCAGAGTTAGCTGTTCGTGGTCTTCACGATGCTTATGAGTTAGATAAGTAAAATGTCTGAAACTAATAGATCAGATTTCGCACAGTGGAGCTTAGATGCTATTAGAGAGGAGGGAAGTAGTTTTAGTTGGTTAGAGGAGCAACGCTTTGACTGGACAACGACAACTGCACATGCTATTGAACAGATTTTAAATGGAAAAACTATTCTTTTAATAGTAGATGAAAGTCGAAAGTGGTTGGAAGAGTATATTTTAAGTTCGATTAATAATATAAGTATTATAGATAGACCCCTTTTACCCATAGTAAGCATAGATAGTATCTATTCACATTACAATCGTGTCAGTGGTGGAGAGATGATAGATATTGTAGATGATATGATCTCACTTTCCTATAAAGATGATTATCTTTTCTGGTATATTGGAAAAGGTGATGATAAGCGTTCGGATATTGCAAAACGTCGTGATAGTAGTTATTTTTGGATTTTTGATGAAGAGTTTCAAAACTCTTTTACTCTTAAATCCTATGATAAAATTTTAGATATTAAACTTTTACAACTATGTAGACTGTTTAATCTATCATTAAATGCTGCTATGTTTGGAGAGGTTGATGTTAGGCAGTGATTTAGTTAAATCACATATTTTAATTTCAACAGAGATAGAGTCTGAAATTCAAAGACTTAAAGAGGAACTAGCTCCTTTTAGAGTGGTTAGTTTTATCCGAGATGATTTTAAACTAGATGATGCAAAAGCTGTAATGGCTGAAGCATATATAAGTGAAAATCAAAAAAAATATATAGTTTTAGCTGCAAATAATTTTAATATAGTTTCTCAAAACTCTCTTTTAAAAGTATTAGAAGAGCCTCCCCATAATATAGAGTTTATACTTATCTCCCCAACGAAATCTATACTCCTTCCAACCATCCGTTCACGATTACCTCTTAGGAAGGGAAAAAATATAGTTAGTTCTTTAGAAGTAACTATAAATCTTCAACGAATTGACTATAAAGAGGTATTTTCATTTTTAAAAGAACATTCAAGAGTTAAAAAAAGTGAAGCAAAACTCTTAGTAGAAGCTCTTTATCGACGAGCTACTATTACAGATAAGTTGATTTTATCTATAAATCAGTTAGAAAATTTTGAAAAAGCTTATAAACTTTTAGAGTTAAATTCACGACCTCAAAGTGTATTGGCTATGATAATTATGAGTTTTGTAAGGGAACGATAATTGAAAGTAAAAAAATTATCAAATGATACTAATAGTAAAAAACTTTTAAGAGAGTTAGGTGTTGATGGTGGTGGAGTTAATATTTTAGCATCTAAAATGAAACATCATATTATCTATATATCTGATTTGCATGTTGGTGGAGCAAATATTTTAAAACAAGATGCTCTTTCTATAGGAGCTGATTTAGCTGTTCCTCGTGGTACTATTATAGCGGCTATACAAAGTGTAAACTGTATTCTTATCGCTACATCAAGACAGTTAGAGGCTTTAAGTAAAAAAGAGTTATCTCAACCCTTTGGTTTATCTACTTTAGCTATTAAATTTAAAGAGATTTTAGAGTTAAAAAAACCTAAAAAGATAGAGATAATGGGTATTTTAAATGCAAATGATGATAGTTTTTTTGATGGAAGTAGATTTAAAGGTTTAGAGGCTGTTCGTAAAATAGAGAGTATGATAGAGGAGGGTGCTGATATTATAGATATTGGTGGAGTTTCCTCTCGTCCCAATGCTTCTAAAGTTGATACAGAGGAAGAGTTATCTCGTGTAAAACCAATTTTAGATGCTATATCTCAAAATAGACTCTATGAAAATGCAAAATTTAGTATAGATAGTTATGAACCAATAGTTATTTCCTATGCACTTGAAAGAGGTTTTAATATAGTCAATGATATTACAGGTTTAAGAGATGAAAGAGTTATAAAATTATGTGCTGAGTATGATGCAACAGCTGTAATTATGCATATGAAAGGTACTCCTCAAACGATGCAAATCTCTCCAAGTTATATAGATTTAACAGAAGAGGTATATACTTTTTTAGAAAACTCTATACAAAAAGCAGAATCTTTTGGTGTGAAAGATATTATAGTGGATGTTGGTATAGGTTTTGGAAAAACTCTTGAACATAATATTGATTTAATTAAAAATTTAGAACACTTTTTATTATTGAAGAAAAAGATATTAGTAGGTGCATCAAGAAAATCTATGATAGATCAGATAACACCATCAATAGCTCAAGAGAGATTAGCTGGAACTTTAGCTATCCATCTTGAAGCAATTAGAAATGGTGCTTCAATAATTAGAGTTCATGATGTTAAAGAACATTATCAAGCTCTAAAAGTGTATGAGGTTATGATATAATTTAAAAATAAAAAATCCATTTAAAAAAGTAAAAAATGCACGCAACTGATACAAGTAAAATCCTAAATAATAAAGATAAACTCCTCACTCAATCCTATTTTGAACTTCAAAGATTTTTTGAGGAGAAATATGGTAAAGATAGTGTTGTTTTTATTGAGATAGGAAGCTTTTTTGAAGTGTATGAGATAAATAATGATAAAGAACAAGTTGGTAAAGCAAAAGAGATAGCAGAACTTTTAAATATTCAACTTACTAAAAAAAATAAAACTATAATTGAAAATTCAGATAGAAATCCTCTTTTAGCAGGTGTTCCCACTGTATCATTTGAACGTTATCTTAATCGTTTAATATCTGAACAAAAATATACTATTATCGTAGTTAAACAAAAAGGGCTTCCTCCAAAGCTTACACGTTATGTTTCTCAGATAATCTCTCCTGGTACAAATTTTGACCATATTATTGATAATGATGATAACTATATTGTTTCTATTTTGGTGGATAAATATAAGGGAATTTATAATGTTGGTTATTCGGCGATAGATGTAACAACAGGAAAAACTTTTTTGTATGAAACACATGGAAGTAGTGAAGATATATCGTATGGACTTGATGAAATTTTCAATCTTTTAAATGTTTATCGAACAAGTGAAATAGTGATAACTTTTTTAGATGGGATAGATGACCAACGCCATATTATAAGCTATCTTGAAATTTCGGAACATTATCATTATAGTGTAAATAACGAACGACCAAAAGTAAATTTTCAAAATGAACTTTTTGCTAGAGTTTATCAGATAGAATCTTTTTTATCGCCTATTGAGCATTTAGATTTGGAGCGTTCTCCTATGATAAGTGAATCTTTAGCTATTTTAATACACTTTGTGATAGAACACGATATTCACATAGTCCAAAAACTCTCTATGCCAATGCTTATAGATAATAGACGTTTTATATATCTTGGAAATAGTGCATTAGAACAGTTAGGGATTATCTCAAAAGATAAAAAAGAGTTTACACTTTTAAAGATGCTAGATAAAAGTGCAACTGCTATCGGACGAAGGCTTTTAAAGGAGCGTTTGTTAAATCCTATTTTAGAAAAAGATGAGTTAGAGAGACGCTATGACTTGATAGAAAAAGTATCTCCTCATATTCGCTATTTAGATGAAACTATGCGAGGGATTTATGATTTACAAAGACTTTCGCGTCGTTTAGCATTAGGACGTTTACACCCTTTTGAGATGAATAATATATATGATTCTATTCTAAGTGTAAAAGAGTTACTTCTCTATGTAAAAGAGCATACTATTCAAGATATACCTTTTTATGAAAATGAGTTAGATGAGTTTTTAAGAGATATTTCAAAAAGTATAGACCTTGATATATCTCGCCGTTTTACAAGTAGTTCTGTAGATGAAAACTTTTTAATGAAAGGTGTTGATGAAGCGATAGATAGTTTAGTCGATGAAAACCTTGATATGTTACTTGTTTTTAAAAAGATTATGACAAAACTTGAAGAGATGATAGAGAGTGTAAATGCAGGAAGTACAAATCGTTTAGTTACTCTTGGGCTTTTAGAAAAGGAGGGTTATTATATAGCTTTGAGTAAAAATAGATTTTCTATGATAGAGAGCATTTTTAAACAAGATGAAGAGTTTAGTAAGTTTCGTGTAAAAAAACTAACAAATAGTGTCAAAATAACCTCAGAATTTACAGATAAACTCTCCGATAAAATAATGAAAAATCGTCGTAAAATTATAAACTTTGTAAAAGAAAGATATATAAATCTACAAGAGGTCTATGAAAGGCGATACTCTCTTCTTTTTGATAGAGTTATAAGTTATGTAGCTGATTTAGATGTGGGTGTAAGTTCTTCAAAAGTAGCACAAAGTTATAAATATTCTCGTCCTATTGTAGTTGATGTTGAGAGTGATGAAAACTTTATGCAGATACTAAGTTTACGTCATCCACTTATAGAAAATCAAGAGTTAGGTGGTGGTATATATATTCCAAATGATATTATAATGGGAGCTAGAAAATATAGTGATAAATTAAATATAGAGACGGTAATGTTAGATAGTTCTGTTCATAATGGTCAAGATATAAATAGTGTTTTACTCTATGGAATAAACTCAAGTGGTAAATCCTCTTTGATGAAAAGTATAGGTATCGCTGTTATAATGGCTCAAAGTGGATTTTTTGTAAGTGCTTCTGTGATGAGGTTTTCTATATATGATTCACTTTTTACAAGAATAGTCTCAAAAGATAATTTGGCAAAAGGACTTTCAACCTTTGCAGTAGAGATGCTAGAGATGAAAAATATCTTTAACCGAGCTACTACTCGTTCTTTAGTTTTAGGAGATGAGATAAGTCATGGAACAGAAACACTTTCAGGTGTGGCAATAGTTGCTAGTTCTATTATGAAGTTATCCAAAATACGCTGTTTATCTCTTTTTGCAACGCACCTCCATCAACTCGCTACTATGAAAGAGATAACAACTTTGGCAAATGTAGTCAATCTTCATCTGAGTGTCGAGTATGATGCTCAAAAAGATACTCTTATTTTTAACCGTATCTTACAAGCTGGAAGTGGTAGTAGTGTTTACGGTTTAGAGTTTGCAAAATCTTTACATATGGATAGTGAATTTTTAGATACAGCCAATAAGATACGAAAAAGATTAGCGAATGATTTTGATGAGTTAGAGTTACTTATACAAAAGAAAAAGAGTAAGTATAATAAAGAGCTATATATAACAAAGTGTGTAATATGTTCAGAGGTAGCTGAAGATGTTCATCATATATCTGCACAAGCTGATTCTGATAAAGATGGTTTTATCGGTCATTTTCATCAAAATCACAAACATAATCTTATTCCACTATGTAAAAAACATCATAAAGAGATACATGATAAAAAGATAAAAATAGATAAGTTTGTTATGACATCTAAAGGATTAGAACTTCAGTTTGAAGAGTTAGAGAAAGTTGTGAAAAATGAGGGTGGTACGTTTAGTTTGGATGATTGGTAAAATTCATTAAATAAATAAAGCTATAATCAAAAATCAAAAAAATAGAGGAAAAATAATGAAAAAAATTATTTTAGTAGCTAGTTTAGCTTTAGGAATTATGTTTAGTGGTTGTACACAAGAGATGCAAAATAAATTTGGTCGTAGTATGCAAAACTGGACAGGTACAGATGGTGTCTTAGATATATATATGGGTGAGAAACTTATTCAACGTTATATTAAGATAGATAAGTTTACAACAGCAACAGGAACTGATGATGGTACTGCTAGAAATTACCGTTATGCTTATGGTTACTTAGACACAAACTTTAACTATAAAGTTGATGATGGTGAACAAAAAACTTACTTTGAAGTAAGTAACTTTTCAACTCCATATATCTTTTACTCTAACCCAAATAACTAAGTGGAAACACTAGAACTTTTTAAACATCTTATAGAATCTAAAAGTGAAACACCAAATGATGGTGGGCTTTTAGATTTCATCGAAAAATATCTCCCAGACTTTACTGCTGTTCGTATAGATATTGAAGATGTTACAAATCTTTTTTTATATAAAAAATTTGGAGAGGGCGATCATCTCTGTTTTGCAGGTCACGTAGATGTTGTTCCTGCTGGAGATGGTTGGGATACAGACCCCTATAAACTTGTTGAAAAAGATGGTTATCTTTATGGGCGTGGTACACAAGATATGAAAAGTGGAGTAGCTGGGTTTACTCAAGCTCTGAAAGAGACTGAAAATTTTAATGGTACTTTGTCGTTATTACTTACTTCTGATGAAGAGGGTGACGCATATTATGGAACAGTAAAAGTTTTAGAATATCTTGAAAAAGAGAAAATGCTTCCAGACTATGCAGTGGTTGCAGAACCAACGTGTGAAGAAAATTTTGGTGATGCTATTAAGGTTGGAAGACGAGGTTCTATTAATGGGTATCTTACTTTAAAAGGGAAACAGGGTCATGCAGCCTATCCTGAAAAAGCTATCAATCCGATACATAATTTAGCTCCAAGACTTTTAAATATGGCAGGTGTTGATTTAGATAATGGTGATGAGTTCTTTAGTCCAAGTAAGTTTGTAGTTACAGATATAAGAGCAGGTATGCAAGTAACAAATGTAACGCCTAATGAGTTGAAAATGATGTTTAATGTAAGAAACACAACTTTAACAACTCAAAAAGAGGTAAGAGAGTTTGTAGCTAAAAATCTTGATGGTTTAGAGTATGAACTGAAACTTACACAAGGCTCTTACCCATTTAAAACAGATACAGATACTAAAGTGGTAGAAAATATAGATAAAGCGATAGAAACTATTACAGGATTAAAACCAAAGCACTCAACAGCTGGTGGTACAAGTGACGCTAGATTTATGGCTCCTACAGGGATTAAAGTTATAGAGTTTGGTGTGAAAAATGATACTATTCACTCTGTAAATGAGAGAACTACAGCTAAAGAGGTTAAAGATTTATATCTTGTCTTTAAAAATTTGATAGAGATTTGGGAATAGTATGTTTAAAAAATTATTTATAATTATTGGATTACTCTCCTCTCTCTACTCATCTGATTTAGATTGGAACAGTAATTATAAAAAAGCATTGCAAGAAGCAAAGTTACAAAATAAAGATATATATTTTTTAATAACTTCAAGTGATTGTAGATGGTGTAGAAAATTTGAGACTAAAACTTTGGGAGATACTGAAGTTATAGAAAAGCTCAAAGAGAAATATGTTCTTTTAGCGATGAATAAAGATTTTGATGATATTCCCTCAAAGTTTAAGGCTAAAAGTGTTCCTAAACACTATTTTATAACATCAAAAGATGAGATAATCCACTCATTTTTAGGTGCTTGGATGAAAGAGGATTTTTATTCATTTTTAAGTGATGTAGATAAAAGAAAAGCTAAAAAATTAAAAGAAGAAGGAAAATAGATGAAATTTGTACAAACAGAAAAAGCTCCATCAGCAATAGGTCCATACTCACAAGCAGTAGTAGCTAACGGTATGGTTTATACATCAGGTCAGATAGCATTAACACCAGAGGGTGTAATGCTAGAAAATGATGTAGTTATCCAAACTAAACAGGTGCTTAAAAACTTACAAGCAGTTTTAGAGGAGGCGGGGAGTTCTATGGATTTAGTGGTTAAAACTACTATTTTTATAGATAGTATGGAGGATTTTGCAACTATTAATGAGATATATGAAGAGGCTTTTGGCTCTCATAAACCAGCTCGTGCGACAGTTGCAGTGAAAACTCTTCCAAAAAATGCTATTGTTGAGATTGATGCAGTGGCATTAATTAACAACTAAACAAATATTAAAGATAAGTTCGGTATAATTGCGAACTTTTTTAGTAGAATTATAAGGAAATATTAATGTACGCAATTATCAAAAACGGTGGTAAGCAGTATAAAGTTCAAGAAGGTGATGTTCTTCTTTTAGACAAAATGTCTCTTGAGCCAAAAGCTACAATCGAAATTACAGAAGTTCTAGCAGTAAATGCTGGTGAACTTAAAATGGGAGCTCCTTTTGTAGAGGGTGCTGTTGTAACTGCTGAAGTTATCAACGAAGGTCGTGACAAGAAAGTAATTATTTTCAAAAAACGTCGTCGTA
>CAZXSD010000001.1:0-103957 GCA_964642985.1 uncultured Sulfurimonas sp. | reverse complement strand
TTCAAATATTTCGATTATCTCAATTTTAGCACTTTCTAAAGGGTCTTTTATAAATCTGAATTTTATTAGATTTATATCGAAATGTTTTAGTGTATATATTTTTTTTTTACTACTATTTTTAGTTAAGCTCATTTGATAAATCTAACCTCCATTTGTCTAGCCTTAAAAATCTAAGCTTTTAATTTTTATTTCTTTTTGTAAATCTACTAATTAAAACAAAAATTATATAAAGTTTTCGCTTCTAGCATCTATTAAATTTCTAATTATATAGATAAAAAATAGAGGTAATAAAAATAAATTCAATAAATACTTTCCAACATATAAGACTGAAAGGTCTAAAAGAGCGGTCATTATTGCAGATGAATTACTAACGTAAAATTTTACCGAATTTATAAATTCAGATAATGATTGTTTAGCATTATTGACAGAGCTACCTATTGTATTCCAAATACTATCTGTTGAATCTAGTTTTAGTTTAATCGGTGGTTGAGTATAATTACTAAGTAAATCTAAGCTTTTTTGCATTTTTGGATTAAATATTTCTTCATTAAAATAGTGACTTGTAATAGCACTAAATGGTATGAAAAGTCTGAGAACAATCATTACAACTAAAAGTTTTGTTAAAAGTTTATGTTGTATAAATAAAGCACTTATTGCTAAAAAGACAATTAAATAATATATAAAATTAGTATTTGAAATTTCATATAATGCTTTTTGTGTTCCTAGTACCCAAATAGAAAGTGTTACCATATCTGAAAATCTTTCTAGTGCATCATTAATAGGGTCTAATGCTTGTCCTATTGCAATATTCCCACCTACTCCAACACTAAGAGAGATACTACTTTCTTGTATAACTGAAACACCTGCATTTAAACTTCTTATTGTTGCATAAGTGATTACTGCATTTTTTAGATTTTCATCAATATATTTTTCTGAATAAGTTGAATATATTGGTGATGAAAAAAAAACAACTAAAGTGAGAATAGCTAGTAAAATATTTTTTTTAGGGAGAAATCTATCTAATTGCGATAAAGATATATTTTTAATTGATAGCATTTTTTTCTATATTTTTATTAACAGAAACAGTTTTTAAAATCTCTTGATATATATTTTTTGAAATTATTTTAAATGCTTTCCCTGTTCCACCTTTATCAACATGTTGAAGTATGTCATTATTGTTAATAGTTATTAGTTCCTCTGTATATAATTTTATTTCATCTTGACTTTGCATTGCAATAGTTAAACATTCTTTACCTTCAAAGTTAAAAGGTATGGTTGTAGATACAATTACCTTTTTATTAAGAGTTCGTAAATATTTGATTATTTGAGGTGTTATATTACTTCCACAATCTCCACCGAGAGTAGCTATTATATAGATTGTTGTTTTATGGTCTGTAAAAGTTTCAAGTTGTTGTTTTATCTTATTATCTATTAAATCTTTGGTATTTTTTGAAACTAATATTTTATATGGAGATTGTTTCTGTTTTAATTCGTTAGCATTATTATCTAAATAAATAAAAGTGTTTTGATTATCTAGTATAGATATATCTTCTAAAATATTAGCTCCTCCACCTCCAATACCAATAAAGCATAGCTTATCTCTGTTTTTGTCTGTCGTAGTTTGCTTATTTAAAATATTACTGAAAAATTGATATATATTTAGTGATAGTTTTTTGAGCATAGTTTTCCTTGTGAGTTTAAAGTCTTTTTTCATATTTAGATAATTCTACACTATTTAAAAAATTAATACAACTAGAATAATCTAATTTTTTATCAGAATAATGAATTTCATAGGAGACAATATTATCTATATAACTTATTCTGGAAATTAATCTATAAACTATTTCAATAAAAGAGTGTATATCAACAAATTTATTTACTTTATTTTGAGTCATAATTATTTTTGTTAAATCAAAATCTGTAATTTTTACATTATAGTTATCATCTAGTAAAATATTTGGATATGTTAAATCAAAATGAGCTATGTTATGAGTATGCAATAAATCAACGGTTGTAGCAATTTGAGATAATATACTATAAAATTGTTGATAAGTGAGTTCTTTATTATATTTTCCTAAAAATTCTTTTAGTGAAAAAGAATTTTCATAGAATTCCATTTTGATATAATTCATATTATTTTTATAATATATTTCTTCAATGTTAGTTAAATGGTCATTCTTGATTTTTTGTAAATTTTCTAACACTTGTTTCGAAAAAACATCATTATTTTTCATCGCTTTAATTAATTTTAATTGTTTATTTTCTTTGATTTTGAAAAAAAAAGCTTTTTCATTCTCAAACTCATAGACAACATGAAATTGTCTATAAATTAATTTACGATAAAGAATATGATTATGTTTATTAGTCATTAGCTAGTTCAAGTATAATTTCTTTAATTTCACTTATCTCAATATTATTTTTAAAGAGTAGGAAAGGAAAATTATATAATAAAATTTTATCATCTAATGTATGTTGTTGTGTATAAATTTTAAAATATTCTATAACATCTAAAAGAATCTCTTCATCTGATATATTTTTATTTTCATGTAAAAATTTTGGTGAATGATAAAAGAAACAATTATAATTTTCGTAGCACCAATCTTCATATTCTTTTGCATATAAAACAAAATTATGCCAATATTTATCAACAACATAAGATAACATAGAATTATGTTTTGTATCAAACCATTTTTTAAGTTCATTATGTAAAATAATAGGGTCATTTTGCAACATTTGTAAAATTTCACTATTAAATTCTTCTTTTTCTAATTCTTTAACAGTTCTATTACATGCTTCTTCAATTCTATATGTTTTAATATATTTGTCTTCATCTATTTTTTGTAAAAAAAATGCTTCACTTTCTATAAGACTATCTACATAATCCTTGTTTTCTTGTGTAATTACTTCATCTGTAAAAACATCATCTAGTAGAAAAGGAGTATTTCCTTTTCTATTACTTATAGTTAAATAAAACTTTTTTATAAAATATTCATTATCCATCTTAATGACTTGAGCAACATGTAGAAGAGCTACAACTTGCCATACCACAATTTGGTGTTCTCATAACACTAGAGTGATTCTTTTTAAGAACCTCAATTAAATCTATATTAAATTTTTGTTTGATTACAACTACTTTTTCATTCACTATTGCTATATTTTTTTTCATCTCTATTCCTATCTTTTATTAAAATCTACAAAGATTTTTCCATGTTCAACTTGATTTTTATCAAATTCTTTTCGTAAAGCTTCATCACTTTTCATATATTGGATATTAATATCCGATTGTCTTTGAACTACTTCTCTATATGTAAGTAATAATTCTTTTATAACTTCTGTATTATCCATATTTTTAGTAATCATATCCTCTAAAAATCGTATATTAAATTCAAAAGACCATTGATACATATCTTCCTCCATTTTTTTAAATTTTTTTATTTTATCAACAATCAAATTAAAATATGCTTATTGGGCAAATTTATTTTATTAATATAAAGAAAAAAAATAAGGTAAAAAATGGAAGTTTACGAAAAGATAAACACTCTTATAAAACAACAAAAACTTACAAAAAGAGCCTTTTCAAATAATTTGAGAAATTTAGAACCAAAACTAAGAATTACAGGGGAAACACCTTCTGAAAATACTATTTATAGTTATTTAACAGGACGAATTACTATACCAATAGAGCTTATATCTTATATTGCAGAAGCTTTAAATATAACAGAACAAGAGTTATTTAGTACGGATGTGAAATCCCGAAAAAAATGTTTCAAATACTTCATAGAAAATGCAGACTATCAAGAACTAGAATATTTTAATAATTTTATCAACTCTCAAATAACAAACAATGTGAATATCAACTATGGAAAAGTAGTTATGAATAGTAATATATTAAAATCTAAAGATGAAAAAATAGAAAATTTTATCATACTATTAGAGTATGCCCCTGCTAATTTTATGGATAAAGTTTTGGCAAAATTAGAAGAGTATAAAAAAATGGAGATAGATTTTTAGATATAATCTTGTTATGAAATTTGAATGGGATAAAAATAAAGAAAATATAAATATACAAAAACATCGTGTGAGTTTTGAACAAGCTTCTTATGTTTTTAGTGATAAATTTGCTTTAAATAGATATGATAATGAACATTCAGCTGATGAAGATAGATGGGTTTTACTTGGTAAATCTTTGAATGAAATTATTTTGTTAGTAGTTCACACATATAGAAATAGTGATGATATAGAGTTTGTTAGAATAATAAGTGCTAGAAAAGCAACAAAAAATGAAAAAAAAGCATATCAAAAAAGGTGTTTAAAATGAAAGATGAATATGATTTTACTAATGCAGAGCAAGGAAAATTTTATAGACCACTTGAAGAGTTAGAGATACCTATCTATTTAGATAGTGATATTAAAAGATTTTTTATTGAAAAAATGAAAGATAGTGCTAATTTTTCTTTAAATGAGATTGTCAATTCATTAATTAAACAAGATATTGAAATATCTCGTAGATTGGCATAAATAGCAAAATTAGAGGAGTATCAAAAAATAGAGATAAATTTTTAATACTCTAAATGTTGTTTAAATTTTAAAGTTACCTCTTCAAAAACCTCTTCAATCTCTAAAAAATTATCATATATCTTTATGTCAATTGACTCCCATCACTTCAACAACTCCAACAATTCAGCACCCTTAAATGTAATATCATCTTGCTGTCTATTTTCATCATAAATACCATCTTGAATAGTTTTTTTTCTCTTTTGAAGCTCTAAAATTTTCTGCTCAATACTGTTTTCAACTATAAGTTTATATACAAATACTGCTTTGGTTTGTCCTATACGGTAGGCTCTATCTGTTGCTTGGTTTTCTACTGCTGGATTCCACCATGGGTCATAGTGTATAACTGTATCAGCTTCAGTAAGATTTAGTCCAACACCACCTGCTTTGAGAGAGATTAAAAATAAATCTGCATTACCTTTTGTAAATTTTTCTATCGCCTCTTCTCTTTTTCTAGTGCTACCTGTTAGTTTTGAGTAACTAATTTTTTTTGATTTTATTTTTTCTTCTATGATACTCAGCATAGAGGTAAATTGAGAAAATACTAAAATTTTTCTACCCTCTTGTAAAAGTTCATCAACAAGGTCTAAAAATAATTCTAGCTTTGCACTCTCTTTGACTTTTTGAGCCTCTTTAATTTTAAGCAGACTAGGGTCACAACATACTTGTCTTAGTTTAAGTAACGCATCCAACACAGTTATATGTGAAGAAGCTAAACCTTTGCTTTCAACTGCCTCTTTTACTCTCTCTTCCATTGTGACTCTTACTGATTCATAAAGTGCTGATTGGTTTGCTTCAAATTGAGTATATTTAATTATCTCACTTTTTGCTGGAAGCTCTGATGCTACTAACTCTTTGGTTCTTCTTATCATAAATGGTTTTATACGTTTGTTTAAAAGCTCTTGACGAGAAAAATTATGCTCTTTTTCTATTGGTACTTGGTAATATTTTTTGAAAAAACTTAGATTATCTAAAAATCCAGGCATTAAAAAGCTAAAAAGACTCCATAACTCCCCTAAATGGTTCTCAATAGGAGTACCACTTAATGCAAGTCGATGGTCACTCTTGAACTCTTTTATAGCAACAGCCATCTTCGTTTTTGGATTTTTAATCTTTTGTGCTTCATCTAAAATAATATAACTAAACTGTAATTTATCAAATTTTTCTTTATCTCTTATTATTAAGGCATAGGTTGTGAGTAAAATATCATTATCTTTTATCGCATCAAATCTTTGCGCTCTATCGTTACCGTGAAGAGATAAAACATTGAGATTTGGTGTAAATCTTTTTACCTCATTTTTCCAGTTAGCGATAAGAGAAGTTGGCATTACGATTAAAACAGGTTTATCTAGTTTTGTGTCCTCTTTGAGTTTTGAGAGATGCGTTAAGGTTTGTATAGTTTTTCCAAGCCCCATATCATCTGCTAAAATACCACTAAGTTTAAACTCATAGAGAAAGTTTAACCAGTTTAATCCCTCTTGCTGATAATCTCTTAGCGTAGCATTAAGAGATTTAGGTGGTTCAACACGTTCAATACCTTTAAAATTTTTAAGTTTTTTCGATAGTGCTAAAATTTCTTGTGAGCCTTTCCATATAACACCATTATCAATATCTGCAATAAGATGTGCATCAAAACCACGTACCTTTAAGTTGTCATTTTTATCTTTTTTATCCATCAACTCTATAATAGTTTTGACAATAGGAGCAATCTGTTGAGTCGCAACCTCCACAAAATGATTATCATCTATTTCTATATTGATATACTCAGGCATAGATTCAAAGTCATTAAACTCCTCTATAATCCCTGTAACAAGTGGTACAATAGAGAGGCTAACACCATTAAATTCTAAATTAAAAGAGAGACTAAACCAATCATTTTCACTTTTACTCTCAACAACTATTTCAGAATTAGCCTCAAATTTCATCTCAAAATCATCTATATCTTGAATAATCCAACCATCTTCTTCTAACTTAGGTAAGTGTGTTAATGTAAACTCTTTAAATACACTCAGTTGTTGTTGTCGATTTTTATCTTTTAAAACTACACAAATATCATCATTAACTATATCAATATCAAATCCAAAGCTCTCTATTTGCTTTTTAATATCATCTTCAAAAGTTAAATCTCTTTGTATCTCTATTTTTTCATCATCTTTATAAAAAGAGTTTAACTCCTGTTGTGGTTCATACTTTACCTCAAAATCATCATAATTAAAATCAACTTTAAAGGATTGAGTTTTAAGATGAAGTTGAGGAATAGGTGTTGTTTTTATAGTTCTTGTTTTTATACCTTTTGGAGCTTCTATCTCTATGTTTGGGATACTTTTTCCAATACTCTGATACACTTTTCCTATATTCTCTTTGGATATTTTAGGAGATTTTAAAAGTTTTTTGTAAAGTGTTATATCCATAGCAAACTCTTGAATAGTATTTGCTAATTTATCTAAAATATAGGGTGGTTTCGTATCAAAAAATTTGAAGTTACTATTGAGGTTTGATTTAAGACTATATTGACCTTTAAGAAGTTTAAAATGTAGTTCTGGTTTTAAAATACCATCTATTAATTTAATAGATTCTTTTTCTTCATCATAGTAACATCTGTTTGTAGCTAAGATATCTTTGAGAAGTGCTGCACCAAATGTACCTTTAAATGTTTGCGCTGATTCTCCCCATCTACTAAACTTTAAATTACTTGCTAAATTTGCTATCTCTTCATCTATCTCATTTTTTAGATTATTAAAATAGTAGTTATCTACAAATTTATAACTATCAAGTTGTGAACCTTTTCCAAGGTTACCTGTTTTTAAATACTTAGATTTGTAAAATGTGAGTTCATCTTTGGTTTTATCTTGACTAAAAAGTCTATAGGTTATAAAATATTCGTTATCTTCTTTTGCACTATTATGTTCAAATATATCTTCTTTACTACCTAATGAACCTAACCAATCTGTAATAGCACTTTGATTTATCGGCTCTACTGTGACAGGGATTGTAGTAGTTTTTTTATTTATAATATAATCTAAACAAACAGCCACAACATGTTTACAGTTATATTCCATAGGACAAGAACATTCACCTGATATACTGAGTTGATGAATATTTGTTATATGTATGCTTTGTGAGTATTTATTTCTAAAACTACCCTCAACCGTACCACTTATCATAAGCTTATCATCAGTATCTAATTTTACTAAACATTTGAGAACTTTACCTTGCTTAAAGTAGCTATTTCCACGAGAAAAATCGGTACTAGACATATAATTTTTTATATTAGTTAAGGATAAATTCATAACTTTAAGCTAATTCCATAAGAAATTTAAACCCTTTCTCGGTCAATACCAAACTAACCCCATCATCTTGATTCTCCATAAAACCACTACTTTTTAACTCGTCCATAGCCACATCTAAAACTTTATCTTGTTGCTTATTGAGTTGTGTTAAAATATTTGAGATAACATCTTGTTTACTCATCACTTTACCAACTTTTGCTTTACGTTTAAACCAACTGTAAAACATCTCTTTTACTTCCTCTTTAGGAGTTAAATCTTTTTTTACTACTTTTTTCTGTTTTTCATTATTTCTAAGTGCTTGTTTATAGTCATACTCTTTTTTCTTTGGTCTTCTCATTGTTTGAGCCTTTTTTTGTAATGCTAAATTGTTCCATAATTTTACTTGCGATATACTTTTAAAAGAGATGAATAGTGATGTAGATAACTTAAATTGATTGTGTACTTATAGGTTACAAGATAGTGGTTTTGATATAGAGTTTAAGAGTTATGAAAAGGATTATAGTATCGATAGGGAAGAGTTACTTATGATTGGGAAATGGATTAGAGAGAGATAAACTCTCTCTTTTCTTAACTCTCTGGCAAATCACATTTTTTAGTAATAATACAAAGAGGACAAAAATTAACAATACCTGCTATTAGTGGGATTGCCCCTAAATATAACCAGTTTATACCTGTTAAAAAAGCTCCTGCTATCAATCCTAAACCAACTACTATACGAATAGGTCTACATATTTTTTTTATTTTATTAAAATCCATTTTTTTTCCTTTTGATAAAAAATTTATGTGATTATAGCCATCTTTGTGTAAAGATTATCAACTAAGCCTTAAATAAATCTATCTTTTAAGCTTTTTAAAACATATAAAGACAAATACGCTAAAATCCAATCATTAAATATATATTAGGAATTATAATATGAAAGAGTTTATCTATTCAGAGATGATGGTTCACGTACCTTTATGTACAAGCAAAAATCCACAAAATGTTTTAGTTGTAAGTAACAGTGCTGAGAATTTAACAGTAGAGATAGCAAAGCATACAGGTATTGCAAGTTCAGTAGTAACAGCTACACTAGATTCTCTTAGAGATGCAGAAGAGAATAGTGCAGATGTAGTTATCTGTGAGATGAGTAGTGATGCAGCAGTTTTAGGGCATATTAGTCGTATATTAAAAGATGATGGTCAATTAGCTATTAAACACCCATCACTTGATAATATAGCAGAAAATAAGATTATGATGCAGATTTTAGCAAACTATTTTAAAATTATTATGCCTTATAATTTAGGAAATGGTTCAACTGCTCTTTTAGCTTCAAAAGAGTACCACCCAACAGCAGATTTAATCTTACAACGTTCAGATATGTTAGATAATCTTAACTACTATAACTGTGATATTCATATAGCGTCTTTTGCTATGCCTAACTATATTCGTAAAGAGTATTTAGGGATTACTAAAAACTAATGGCGTTTGAATATGCCATAGCCTTAACAGGTTCGATAGCTACGGGAAAAAGTACCGTGGCTTCACTCCTCGCTCTTAATGGTATGCGTGTTATTGATGCTGATACTATCTCACACGAAATTTTAGATGCATCTCTCTCTTGGGTAGAAAAAACTTTTGGAAAAGAGTATATAAATGGCTTAAAAGTAAATCGTGCAAAACTTGGGACTTTAGTATTTTCAGATGATGAAAAGAAAAAATTTTTAGAAGATTTTTTACATCCAAAGATACGTGCAGAGATAGAAAAAAGAAGTATAAAACAAGATAGTTTTAAATTTCCCTATCTTATAGATATTCCTCTTTTCTTTGAGAATAATGCTTATGATATTCAAGAGAGTGTTGTAGTTTATACTCCTGCAGATATTCAACTGCAACGCTTTATGAAACGTAACGGTTATAGTGAAGAGGAATCTCTATCTCGTATAGCTTCTCAATTTCCCATAGATGAAAAAAGAGATAGAGCAACTTGGATTATAGATAACTCTAAAAATCTTAAACACTTACAACAAGAGGTGGAAGATTTTGTGGAGAAGATAAAGATACAATATCTTTAAAGGAGATAATATGCAAGTAGCCAAATATAGTGCCAATGGAAATGACTTTGTTATTTTTCATAGTTTTATAAAAAAAGATAGAACTGAACTTGCAAAAGAGCTTTGTCATAGACAAGATGGAGTAGGAGCAGATGGTTTAATCATTCTTCTTCCTCATAATAAAAATGATTTTGAGTGGCAATTTTATAACTCCGATGGAAGTGAAGCAGAGATGTGTGGTAACGGTTCACGTGCTTGCGCGCATTATGCTTATTCCAATGGATTAGCACCTAAAGAGATGAATTTTCTAACGTTAGCTGGTGTTATAAATGCTAATGTTGATGGAGATATGGTTTTAAGTGAACTAACACCTCCAAAAATATTAGATAAAGAGATAGTACATAATAAAAAATCTTGGTGGAAATTAGATACAGGTGTTCCCCATTTGGTGCATTTCACTCAGAATATAGAAGAATTTGATATACTAGAAGCTAGAGAGTTACGTTATAAATATAACACAAACGTAAATATTGCTTATGTAGATGAAAACAAAAATCTTAGAGTAAGAACGTATGAGCGTGGTGTTGAAGATGAAACGTTAGCTTGTGGAACTGGAATGGCAGCTTGTTTTTTTCGTGCATTACAAGAGGGTAAAATCTCTGATACTATTGAAGTTTATCCTAAGAGTGGAGATACTCTTTATTTGAGTGTTAATGATAGGACTATTACTTTTAGGGGTGCTGTAAAAAAGACTTTTGAGACGAATTTGGAAGTGTAAAAGAGGGATATGAATTCCTCTTTTACATTTAAGCTTATTTTTTTTCAAAATAAGTATCTTGGATATCTTTTAACACATTTTGAGGAGTTGGTGAGTTGCTAGAAACTCTTCCAGAAAAGCCACCAATAAAGTTAGATACTTTATTTATATCATTTGCTAAAGTATTTTTTGAATTATCTTTTGACATAAAAAATACTAATACTGTTGGTTTATTATTACTTGTAATTTCTGATATATTTGTACTTCCTAATTGCATATTTGGATATTTAGTAAATAAAAATGGATATTTATTATCATCATTAAAAATATTTTTTTTATCTTTTTTGTACTCTTCTGCATTATCAGCATCTAAAACAAATTTTTCCATAGCTTCACCAAATGGTATGCTATCTGAACCCATAAATCCATAATCATAAACACCCATAGATTTAGTTACATCAGTACCACGGAAGTGACCAGACCATGCAACCACACCATTTTTATCTAAAATTAATACTTTATTATCAAGTGATTGGTATTTATTTAAGTAATTTACCAATATTTTAGGTTCACCACTAAACTCTCTACTTAGTGCATTACCAATAAGATATTTTGTATTTGTACTTACATTTTGTTCATTTATTTTTATATTAGGAGTATGATAAACAACTATATTTGGAAGGGAATTTTTGTTAATATAGTTTCTATCGTTAACACTTTTAGGTTGTTCACCCGCACCAACTGCTACAACATTTACAAGTCCATTATAACTTGATGGACCACATCCTGAGAACATTGCTATTGCCACAGCACTTAGTAATATTTTTGTTGTTAAAGTTTTCATAACTTTTCCTTTTCTTTTAGCCTACGATTATTATAATCCTTATTTAATTAAGAATTTATTAATAGCTTTGTATCTTTTATTGAAATTTTATGGAGAAATTATGAAGAAAAAAGATTAAAGGAAAGAGGTCTAGCTAGGTTTATAACCCAGCAGCCTCAACTATTTTCGCTTGATGGTCAGTTATAAGAGGTTCAACGACTTCATCAAGAAGTCCACCACTCATAATTTCATTCAAACGGTAAAGTGTAAGATTGATTCTATGATCACTCATACGATTTTGAGGATAGTTGTACGTACGAATACGACCACTTCTATCTCCAGTTCCTACTTGTGCTGCACGTTCTGCTGCATTTTCAGATTGTTGTTCTTGCATCTCAAGGTCAAAAAGTCTAGCTTTAAGAACTTTCATAGCTTTTTCACGGTTTTTATGTTGTGATTTTTGATCTTGATTGGTTACTACTAAACCTGTTGGCAAGTGAGTAATCCTAACCGCTGAATCAGTAGTATTTACTGATTGACCACCACAACCAGATGAACGCATAACGTCTATCTTTAAATCTTTATCTTCAATCACAACTTCAACATCATCAACTTCAGGCATAACAGCAACTGTTATAGCAGAAGTATGAACACGCCCTTGTGACTCTGTTTGTGGAACACGTTGAACACGGTGTGTACCACCCTCATATTTCAATCGACTATAAACCTGTTCACCTTTAATAAGTGCAGTAACCTCTTTATATCCACCCGAATCAGATGGAGATGTAGAGATAAGCTCGATTTTCCAACCACGAAGGTCAGCGTAACGAGTATACGCATCAAATAAATCTCCAACAAAGATAGCAGCTTCATCCCCACCAGCACCAGCACGAAGTTCCACGATAATATTTCTATCATCATTTGGATCTTTTGGCAGTAGAAGAGTTTTAATCTCCTCTTCTATAAGTGGTTTTTGAGGTTCTAGCTCTTTAAGCTCCTCTTTTGCCATATCGCCCATTTCAGCATCACTAAGCATCTCTTTTGTATCTGCAATATCTGCGATTAAAGTTTGATATTCTTTAGCTTTTTCAACGATTGGTAAAAGATTTGATTGTTCTCTGGAGAGGTCTGTCATCCGTTTAATGTCAGAAGTGATGTCAGGTGAACTTAGCAGGTCGCTAAGTTCATTATAGCGAGTGATAAACGGTGTAAGTTTATCTGCTAGCATAATTTATGCTCTAACTATATAGCGTTTACAGATTTATGTAGACGACTAACTTTTCTAGCAGCAGTTTTCTTTTTTAAGATACCTTTGCTTACAAATTTGTGAATTTGTTGGTTAGCAACTTTGAATGCTGATTGAGCTTCCTCTTTGTTACCAGCTTCTACTGCTGTTACAACTGTTTTAACGATATTTTTAAGACGAGTTCTGTAAAAACGGTTACGCTCAGTACGAACTAGAGTTTGACGAATTCTTTTTATAGATGACTTGTGATTTGCCATGAATGAGTCCTTTATGGGAATTTTAAGTGCGCAATAATAGCTTAAAAATAATTAAAATTAAGTTAAGGGGTGTTAGAATACAGCACTTTAATATATGGATGTAACTTATGAAATTATTTGGAACAGATGGTGTACGTGGTGAAGCTGGATCTTTTTTAACAGCAGAGATGGCGATGAAAGTAGCGATGGCAGCAGGTATATGTTTTCAATCAAGTTCTGCACCTAAAAGTATGAGAATCTTAGTTGGAAAGGATACTCGTCGTAGTGGTTATATGATAGAAAATGCTATTGTAACAGGTTTTACAGCTATTGGTTATGATGTAATTCAAGTTGGACCTATGCCGACACCAGCTATTGCATATATTACAGAGAGTATGCGTTGTGATGCAGGGATTATGATTAGTGCTTCTCATAACGATTTTGAAGATAATGGAATTAAGTTTTTTGATGGTCATGGAGATAAACTTTCTGTTGATATGGAACAAAAAATAGAAAATATTTATTATGATGAAGAGCAGATTCAAGATGCTCAAGTTACAGGTAGAAGTATAGGAAAAGCAAAAAGAATTGATGATGTACTTGGTCGTTATATAGTACAACTTAAAAATTCTTTTCCTATGAATATCTCTCTTCAAGGTGTGCGTATTGTTTTAGATACTGCAAATGGAGCTGGTTATAAAGTTGGACCAACAGTATTTGAAGAGTTAGGAGCAGATGTAGTTGTTTTATATAATAAACCAGATGGTTTTAATATTAATGAAAATTGTGGAGCGTTACATACAAAAGATTTATGTTCAGCAGTAAGAAAATATCGTGCAGATTTAGGAATAGCTCTTGATGGTGATGCAGATAGACTTGTTGTTGTTGATGAAAATGGAGAGATGGTAGATGGTGACCAGCTTTTAGGTGCTATGGGTGCAGATATGCATGATAGAGGTGTCTTAAAAGGTGGAGGTATAGTTTCTACTGTTATGAGTAATCAAGGTCTTGAGGATTATATGGAGTCTAAAGGTTTAAAACTTCATCGTTCAAATGTTGGGGATAAGCATGTTTTAGAGATGATGAAAAAAGAAAATATTAATTTTGGTGGTGAACAAAGTGGACATATTATCGTTAGTGATTTTGCTAAAACAGGAGATGGCTTAGTAGCAGGTTTACAAGTTTTAGCACTTTTACTTGGTAAGGGTAAACAAGCTTCAGAAGTTTTACGTCCATTTAAGTTATATCCTCAAAAATTAATAAATATTAAAATAAAAAATAAGAGAGATTTGAAAACTATAGATGGCTTAGATGTAGTTCTTAAAGAGTTAGATGATAATAATATCCGTCATCTAATCCGTTACTCTGGAACAGAAAATAAACTAAGAATTTTATTAGAGTGTAAACAAGGTAAGATGATGAATAGTCAGATGGATAATGTTGTAGCGTTTTTTCAAAAAGCTTTAAATGCGTAACCCTACTTTTCGTCTGAGTTTAATTCTTCTATTTAGTTTAGTGGGTGTGTTTATAATAGACCAAAATATTAAGATGCTTTTTGTAGATGGATTTAGATATTACACTGAGTGTATAGATCTGATTTTAGTGTATAATAAAGGTGTAGCATTTTCGATGTTGGCTTTTTTAGATGAATGGCTGAAATATATTCAATTTGTAATTGTAACTGCTGTTTTAGGATATGTTTTTTATCTCAAGCAGGTCTGTTATGCTTTTCCAGCAGGGCTTCTTCTTGGTGGGGCATTTTCAAATATATATGATAGGTTTATTCATGGTGGTGTTGTGGATATGGTGTATTGGCATTGTGGATTTAATTTTGCAGTGTTTAATTTTGCGGATGTAATGATAGATGTGGCAGTAGTTTGGATATTAATTTTAAATTATAAACCAAAATTATGCAAAAGCTAGACAAAAGTAGAGTTTTGGTAAAATCGCCAAAATAATAGACTTAAATTTAAGGGAAATCGATGGAAATCAATTCAAATAAAATCAATGGTGCAAATGCTGAAATTACTGCAACAATCTCAATGGATGAGGTTAATGCTAAAGTAGAAAAAATCGCTAAAAGCTTAACTAAAACTGCTAAAGTAGATGGTTTTCGTAAAGGTAAAGTACCTGTTGCTATTATTAAAAAGCAATATGGTAATAAATTAGTTGAAGATGCAGAAGCTGAAGTATTACGTGAAGTATTAGAAAAAGGTTTAGCTGAGATGGAAATCTCTAATGATTCTTTAATTGGTGAGCCAAATGTTTCTAAATTTGACAAATCTGCTGATAAAATTGAAGTAGCTGTTAAAATTGCTATGCGTCCAGTTATTGATATGGGTGACTATAAAAATATGGTTGCTGAATTTGATAAACCAGTTGCAAGTGATGAAGCTATCGAAAAAAGAATCAAAGATTTAGCAGAGTCTCAAACACCTATGGTAGATGTTGAAGAAGATAGAGCGATAGCTAAAGATGATTCAGCTAAATTTGATTTTGAAGGTACTGTTGATGGAAAACTATTTGATGGTGGAGCTTCAAAAGATTTCTCTTTAGTAATTGGTTCAGGTCAATTTATTCCAGGTTTTGAAGATCAAATGATTGGAATGAAAAAAGGCGAAGAAAAAATTATTAAAGTAACTTTCCCAGAAAATTATGGTGGAGATTTAGCTTCTAAAGATGCTGAGTTCAAAGTAAATCTTACTGCTATTCAAACTAAAGGTGAAGTTGTTATTGATGATGAGTTAGCTAAGAAAATGATTCCAGGTCAAGATGATGTAGATTTAGCTGAGTTACAAAAACAAGTTAGAACTCAAATCGAAGGCGAAGAGTTAGGTAAACTTTACAATGATGAGATGAAACCAGCATTATTAGAAAAATTTGTTGAAACTTTCGCATTTTATTTACCAGAATTTGTTGTTGATCAAGAGATAGATATGGCTCTTAACAAAAAAGCTGGAACTATGAGTGAAGATGAGATTAAAGAGCTTCGTGAAGATGCTGATAAATTAAATGAACTTCGTGAAACTTTCCGTGAAGATGCAGAAAAAAGTGTAAGAGCTACTTTCATCATCGATACTTTAGCACAAGCTGAAAATGTAAAAGTTGAAGAGCAAGAAGTTATGCAAACTATCTATTACGAAGCGATGCAAACTGGTCAAGACCCTCAAAAAGCTTATGAGCAATATAAAGAAGCTGGATATATTCCTGCTATCCAAATGTCAATGGTAGAAGATAAAGTTCTTTCTGGTCTTTTAAATGCAAAAATAAAAGAAGCGTAACCAGTGAGTTATATTCCTTACGTAGTAGAAAAAACAGGACGTGGTGAACGTTCTTATGATATTTACTCTCGTTTACTTAAAGATAGAATTGTAATGCTAAGTGGAGAGGTAAACGATCAAGTTGCTTCTACAATAGTTGCACAATTTCTTTTTCTTGAAGCGGAAGACCCAGAAAAAGATATCTATTTTTATATCAACTCTCCAGGGGGAGTGGTAACAGCAGGAATGGCTATTTTTGATACGATGAACTATATTCGTCCAGCTGTTTCAACTATCTGTATTGGTCAAGCGGCATCTATGGGTGCATTCTTACTTTCAGCTGGTGAAAAAGGGAAACGTTATGCTCTTCCTCATGCTAGAATTATGATTCACCAACCTTTAGGTGGAGCTCAAGGTCAAGCTTCTGATATTCAGATTCAAGCGGAAGAGATTTTACGTATGAAAAAAGAGTTAAACTCTATCTTAGCTAAAAATACAGGTCAAACTATAAAAGCGATAGAAAGAGATACTGATCGTGACAACTTTATGAGTGCTAAAGAGGCTCAAAAGTATGGAATGATTGATGAAGTATTAATTAAAAACAAAGATTAAGGGATTCGCTATGGTAGGAGAGGAACACAGTAAAAAGTATTATGAAAATGAGGCTAAAAAAGCAGTAGAATATCATCATGAAAAAAAATCTTCAGATATGCAAAATACTAATGATACTCCTAACGTAGCAGAAAACCACTCTAGTGGAATAGAAGTTTTTTCTGCAGAGGTGCTTCAAAAATTAAGTGATGATAATTTACCTCCCACTCCAAATAATTTTTCGCTTTATTTTGATAGAATTTTAGAAAATAAAAGTGAAAATCTTACTAAACAGATTAGTATGATGTTAGAGCTTGAAGAGAACAATAGCAATGATGATGAAAATATAATTTTACTTGAAAAAAGTCTTAAACAAGGGTTTTCTTCTGTTAAGAATATGTTGAGTATTACTGCTTCTCTTTATAAAAATATGACATTAATGACTAAAATTATGGCTAAAAGAAAAAATGAGCTTAATAATAGCAGTGATTTAACAGCTAAAGCAGGTATTTTCTTTTTAGTAGAAACAGATATTGAAAAATTAAATACAATTCTTAAAAAACAAAGTTCTCATATGAAAAAAGTGTATGAAGATACTGCATTAATTGTAAAAAATGTTGAAAATGAAACAATCTTTGATAATCAGTTTGGTGTTTATAACAAACGTTATCTACTTGGTAGAATAAGTAAAGAGATGGAGTCTATTAAGAAGTTAAAACATAAAAGTTCACTTATCTTTATAGAATTATCTAAAGAACTAACATCAACGATTAAAAGTAATAAAGAGCTTATTCACATGACTCGTATTATTGCAAGATTACTTTTAAAAACATCAAGAAGAAGTGATGTTATTGCATATTATGGTGATGGTATGTTTGCAATGCTTTTAAAGCATACAGATTTAGAAAATGCAAAAAGAACAAGTGTTAGACTTGATGATCTTGTCTCAAATTCTAATATATTTATTGCAGATAGAGAAGTTCAGTTGAAAATTTCTATGGGAATTACAAATATTAATATAGAATCTACGGTTGATGAGATTGTTGTAAATGCTATGGATGCCATAGATAAAGCATATAAAGATGATAATCTTAATTATGCAATTATTTAAAGATAAAAAATGAATTTAAAAATAGTAGAGTACCCAGATAAAAAGTTAAAAGAAAAATCTAAAAAAGTAGAGAAGTTTGATGAAAAACTTCATAAGCTTTTAGATGCTATGAACCCTATGATGATAGATACAAATGGTATAGGTTTAGCTGCTATTCAAGTAGCTCACTCTATTCAAGTTTTGATATTAAATATTCCAGATGAAGATGGTAATCAACCTGCTGAAAATCTTTTAGAGATTATCAATCCTGTTATTATTAAAGAGAGTGGAAAAACTACCTATCAAGAGGGATGTTTAAGTGTTCCTAGTTTTTATGAAGATATAAACAGATTTGAATTTATAAGTATAGAGTATCAAGATAGATATGGTAAGGCTAAAAATTTGGATGCAGATGGACTTTTAAGTATCGCTATTCAGCATGAGATAGACCATCTTAATGGTATTTTATTTATAGATAAACTTGCTTATGGACGTCGTAAGAAGTTCGAAAAAGAGTATAAAAGAATGTTAAAAGAGAAAAAATCTTCTTAAATAATATGGTTAAATTATGAAAAAAGTTATCTGTGCAACCTATGAAGGGCTTGATGCAAAAATTGTAGATGTTGAATCTACTCTTACAAAAGGTCTTCCATCTTTTAGTGTTGTTGGTATGGCAAGTACCGCTATTACCGAAGCAAAAGAGCGAGTGAAATCGGCACTTTTAAGTAATAATTTCTCTTTTCCTCCAAAACGCATTACTATAAATCTAGCACCAAGTGATGTAAGAAAAGAGGGAAGTCAATTTGATTTGAGTATGGCTCTTTTGATAGCTTTAGACTATGTAGAAACAGACTTTAGTGAGTGGGCTGTATTTGGTGAGTTAGGACTTGATGGAGCTGTAAAGGAAAATATAAAACTTTATCCTATTATGCTTTC
Source organism: uncultured Sulfurimonas sp. (assembly GCA_964642985.1). Classification (GTDB taxonomy): domain Bacteria; phylum Campylobacterota; class Campylobacteria; order Campylobacterales; family Sulfurimonadaceae; genus Sulfurimonas. Next base: position 85,143 of record CAZXSD010000001.1, on the reverse strand, counting down.
TTTAGCAAATCAAAGACTTGTTCATAAGGTTATTGTTCCCTATTCAAGTTTAGAAAAACTATCTAAAATACCAAATATAGAGTTCTATGGAGTGAAAACACTTCAAGAAGCGATAGACCTCCTTAAAAATCCCTCTTTAGCCAAACCAAGTATAGAACAAAGTGAAATTAACTATCCATTTTATGAGATAGATAGTGAAAAGTATTATTATACAAAAGAGTATCAAGATGATTTTAGAGATGTAAAGGGTCAAGAGGTTGCTAAACGTGCAGGGCTTATCTCTGCTACTGGTTTTCATAATATTATATTTGAGGGAAGTCCTGGATGTGGTAAAAGTATGATAGCTAAACGACTCAAATATATACTTCCTCCTATGAATACAAGTGATATTTTAAATATTTCAAAACTTCAATCTTTAGAGCTAATCGAACCAGAGTTTAAACCCCATAGAGCTATGAGAAGTCCGCATCATAGTTCAACATTAGCAAGTATTTTTGGTGGAGGTTCTTATAAAGCTCAGATAGGAGAGGTTGGTTTAGCACATCAAGGTATTCTTTTTTTTGATGAACTTCCTCACTTTAGTAAAAATGTTTTGGAAGCTCTTAGAGAGCCGATGGAAGACAATAAGATACGAATATCAAGAGTAAACTCAAAAGTAGAATATCCTGCTGACTTTTTATTTGTAGGCGCTATGAATCCTTGTCCTTGTGGTAACCTTTTAAATCAAGCACGTGAGTGTAGGTGTAGTGAGATAGAGATTTCAAGATATAAAAATAGACTCTCAGACCCTTTTTTAGACCGTATAGACCTAATGGTTGTGATGCAAAATATAGAGATAGATGATAAACCGAGTTATAGCTCAAAAGAGTTTCATAAAATGGTAGTTCAAGCACATATATTTTCAAAAAAAAGAGGGCAAGAGCATTTTAATGCAAAGCTAAATGATAGTGAAATAGAAAAATATTGTATCTTAGATGATGAAGCTAAAACAGTTTTAGAGATGGCTATTAAACGTTTTGATCTGTCTTTTAGAAGTATAAAAAAAGTGCAAAAAGTTGGACGCACTATTGCTGATTTAGATGCAAGTGAAGTTATTCAAAAAAAGCATATTTTAGAAGCTTTAAGTTATAGGAGAAGATAGCAGATGTTGATTTTAGGAATAGACCCTGGAACTCGAAATATGGGCTATGCCGTTATCTCTTTAGATAAAGGAAAAATCTCTTTAGTAGAAGCTGGTCTTATAAAAATGAAAGCGGAGGGTTTACAGTTTCAGATACCTCAAATGGTAGAGGGCTTAGGAATGGTTTTTCAAAATCATCAAATAGATGAAGTAGCAATGGAAGATATTTTTTATGCACATAATCCTGCTACTACTATAAAATTAGCTCAATTTCGTGGAGCAATTATGTTAAAAATTCTTCAAGATTTTGGACAATTTCACGAATACACTGCTCTTCAAGTTAAAAAAGCTTTAACAGGAAAAGCAAAGGCAGGAAAAGAGCAGGTAAATTTTATGGTTAAACGTCTTTTAAATATAAAAAAAGAGATAAAACCTTTAGATATTTCTGATGCTATGGCAGTTGCTATTACTCATTCTCAGCGAGTTCGGTTGAGGAAAAGTTAAATTTGGTGTTAAAAAAGGTATAATGCAAATACGGTTTCTGCTGTGGCTTTATGCAACAGCGGGTAACTGTCGCATAGAGTTTTAAGTAAATTTACAACTGTTAAAGGTCGGTGATTTACTATGTTTAAGATTGTTCAATTAATCTTAAAAGCTATCATTGAGATATTAGCGTATTTCAATAATGAAGATAGTTAAAATTAAAGAGAGGGTTTACCCTCTCACTATGCAAATTATACCAAATTTTAATAAATTTACAATATTGTCTTTATTAGTTATAGATAAATCTTTGAATATGGCAGTTGCTATTACTCATTCTCAGCGAGTTCGGTTGAGGAAAAGTTAAATTTGGTGTTAATAATAAAAACTATATTCTTTTTGCCAGTTCTATTTTATACTCTTCCAAATCAAAGTTTGTCATAGTTGATGAACCACTCTTAATAGCTGCTACAGCAACTGCACTAGATATTTCAACTATAAGTCTTTTATCAAATGGTTTAGGGATTAAATAATCTTTTGAAAACTCTATTTTTTTACCATAAAGTTCATTAAGATATTCAGGAACCTCTTTCGTAGCTAAGTCTGCTAAAGCTTCAGCTGCTGCTACTTTCATCTCTATATTTATCTTCTTAGCTCTAACATCCATTGCACCTCTAAAGATATAAGGAAAACCTAAAACATTATTTACTTGATTGTCAAAATCACTACGACCTGTTGCGATAATAGCATCTGGTCTTGCTTTTTGAGTATCTTCTGGAAAAATTTCAGGAGTTGGGTTTGCAAGAGTAAAAACAATAGGATTTTCTGCCATAAGTTTAACATCTTCAATAGAAAAACTCCCTGGACGTGAAAGACCAACTGCAACATCAGCACCCTCAAAAACTTCTGTTTGTGACATATATTTTTTACTTGAAAATTCTTGTTTATACTCGTTTAAATCACTTCTACCATTGTGAATAAGACCTTTTGAGTCTAGCATATAGATAGTCTTTACACCCATATAACGATATAATCTAGCACAAGATATTGCTGCTGCTCCAGCACCAATAACCACTATTTTTAAATCTTCTAATTTTTTATTTGTAACTTTTACTGCATTTATAATAGCTGCGGCTGAAATAACTGCTGTTCCATGTTGGTCATCGTGCATAACGGGAATATCAAGTGCTTCTACTAAACGACGTTCTATCTCAAAACACTCTGGAGCTTTAATATCTTCAAGGTTTATTCCTCCAAAAGTAGGAGCCATAGCTGTAACTACTGAACAAAAGTTATCTATACTTTTAGTATCTAACTCTATATCAAAACAATCAAGACCAGAAAAGTTTTTAAATAAAACCCCTTTTCCTTCCATAACTGGTTTTGAAGCTAACGCACCAATATTTCCAAGTCCTAAAACTGCTGTACCGTTTGTGATAACAGCTACAAGATTACCTTTTGATGTGTATTTATAAGCATCTTCAGGATTTTTTTCTATCTCTAAACAAGGTACTGCAACCCCTGGTGTATAAGCCAATGATAAATCTTTTTGTGTTTTTACCACTTTAGAACTTTGAACTGTAATCTTTCCCGCTTGTGGAAACTGATGATAATAAAGTGCTTCTTTATCTGTTACTGTAATTTTTGCCATTTTTAATCCTTTATTTTTTGGAATTATAGCCTTTTTTTAATAGTTACTTCAACTCTATCATCTCAGTAGCTCTACCCTGAATAATATGAACATCTTTATCTTCTAATGTATGAAGTGTATCCATATCCATAACACCTGTTGCTATTAAAGATATACCTATTGTATCGGTAATTAATCGTAGCGCAGAAAGGCTTTGGTCACTTTGTGATAAGAAGTAGTTACTTTCTCCTTTGATATAAATAGGTCTTAAATCTTGTAGATAATGATAATCAGAACTCTCACCAATAAACTCATAAATACCAATCTCTATCTGATACTTTTCAAAAAGTTGTTTATAAAGTTTAATATTTTGAGAATTTTGACGCATCATCTTATCTGGTATCTCTATAATAAGTTTTAAAGGAAATTTTGAACCATATTTCTTTAAAAGAGCAAAAAGTTCTTCATAGGTTGTGCTTAATTCTAAATATTCATAAGATAGTCTTAATGAACATAAAGAGCCTTTTAATGTCATATCTGGTGTTTTGAAAAGCTTATTTAAAATATTACTATAGATAGCATTACTTAAATCAGCACGATTAGCTGCTGCCATAAATTGACCGTAATAGTAAGTTTTATCTTTAGCTTTTAAAATCAAACTCAATACATTATGGTCAATTTTCTTTCTCTTAGCATCAACTGCTGTCCACGATACAAACTGAAAGCTATTTTTTTCTAGTGCATTATTTATAATAGTATTCCAAGCTGTTTTACCCATCACTTCAGTAGCATCTTCAGCTTTATCTAAATGAATATGGTTTGTTTCAAATTTTGCTTGAGAGAGAGCATTATCTGATAATGAAAGGAGTTGTCCGATATTAAGAGTATAGTTATATTCATACAGACCTAAAGAGAGAAAAGTTATTTCTGTATCTAATTTTAATTTTTGGATAAGTTCTGTTGTTGATTGTTTGATACCTTTTGCTAACTCTAAACCATCTTCATCACTACAATCTGGAAGTAAAATGGCAAACTCTGTTCCATTCATTCTTGCGACAATAGAGTTTGGATAGTTACTTGCATGAGCTTTGAAAATATCTGCAATATCTATAAAAAGTGTATCAACATTTTTATGTCCAATCTTTTCATTTGCTTCTACAATTCCACTGAGTGCTATCATCATATTGATACCACCTTTAGAACTAGCATCTATCTTTAAAAACTCTGGTAACTTATCTATAAGATATTTTCTGTTTTTAAGTTTTGTAGAAACATCACTATATTCTAACTCTTTTTGACGTTTGAACTCTTCATTACCCTTTTCAAACATAGCTTTCATCTTCGAAACCATAGTATTTATACCTAGTACAACATCTTTAAATTCTGTTGTATAGGGAATACCTGTTTGAATAATAAACTCATTACGTGTAACTGCTTCAGCTTGACGCTGAACCTCTTTAAGAGGTTTTAAAATTATAGAAAGGATTAAATAAAGAAAAATTAAACCAAGTGCTACTAAAATACTAAAAGAGATAAGAAGATTTATAAGAATTGTATAGAGTTGAGTATAGGCATAAGAAACATCACTTTGAATATGTAAAATACCAACTTGACTCCATCCAGCAGATACATTTGCCGAGGCGATAGGAGCTTCTATATGGATAAATTTTAAAAACCATTCTGGTACATTGGCTTGTGAACTTTCTACTTTTCTATTATATAAAATATTTTCCTCAACAACTGTATGTTCTTGAACATCTACGAGTGATATTTCAAGATAATTACCACTGTCAAAATTGGCATTTATCATAGTGGACATGATAGATATATCACCATTTGCAGTTCCAAGTGATAGGCTTAATGAACTTGCTGTATTTTTTGCATCTTCATAGAGTCTATCTTGAACAGCATTATTTGCACTATTGAAGTTTAGTATTAAAACAGTAGTTAAAATAATAATGAGGAATATTGATAACATAGTTGCTATCTGTTTAAATAAAGTCATAGTATGAGTCCTTTTTTTAGTAAAGAGATTATATCTAATTTATATTTTTTTATTTTTCATATTTTTTTTCAGTTCATCCCATTTTTTATGAGTTTTCCTCTTTTTACCTTTTCTTTTATTTGATTTATAAAGAGTATCACCATTAAAATTATAGATAGGAATTAGGTCTTTTCTTTTACTTGCTGGAAAAACTCTTCTGTTATTATTATCTAAAATTAAAGGTTCTGAACGAGGTTTTTTAAAGTAGGTTAAAACCATGTGAGCAGCTTTAAATTTTGTAGATTTTACATAGGTAAAAAAGAGTTTTTTTGGAGGAATTCCTAAATAGATAAGAGCAAAATATTTACTGATAACATAATCCTCACAATCTCCTTTGTCTTTGCCTAAAAATTCCCATGGAGTAGCCCAATAATCTTTTTTATTGTAAACTTTTTTATCAGACATATAGGATACTTCATTAAAATAATCATTGACAGCTTTGAGTTTTGAGAGGTCATTAGATTTTTTTTCACTATTTAGTGTTTGTTGGAGATAGTAAAAACGTTTTTTTGCAAACTGTTTGTATTTAGTTGTAATACGTTGTAGTAATTCATTATCAACATAGGGTTTATCTGCATAGGAGAAAGAGATTATAAGAGAACTGAGCAAAATAATTTTTAAGAATATCATTAGAATAAGAGTATATCTAATTTTATTCTAATGTATGTAGAAACATCTGAATATAGCTATGATTAAACTTATGAAGCATATTTTTATCTTTCATCATCATCTTTAAAGCATCAAAAGAGGAGTAAGCTTTACGATGTGGTCTACTATTTGTAAGTGCATCAAAAACATCAACAATAGAGATAATAGAAGCAAAATCACTAATATCTTCAATTCGTAAACCATCTGGATAACCACTGCCATCACAGTTTTCATGATGATGTAAAACAGCATCTAAAATTTTTTCATTAGAGATTTTATTATGTTTCATAATATCTACACTATATTCTGGATGATGATGAATAACTTCAAGTTCAGCTAAAGAGAGAGAACTGCTTTTTTTAACTATATCATCATTGATGTTTTTAATTCCAATATCATGAAGTAAACTTGCAACTCCTAAGTGAAGAAGTTTATGAGTATCAAAATGAAGAGCATTTCCAAGATTTATAGAATAGATAGCTACATTCAAAGAGTGTGTTGAGAGTTCATAATTTGTTTGACTTTCAAAAAGGGGCATTATATTTTTGAGATATTTATTATTGTCTTTAATCAGATAAATAATAGCTTTTACAAGTGATTTTATACTCTCTAAATCAAATATATCATCTTCAGAATTCAAATATTCTGTAAATATCTCATTATTTATAACAGAGAGTAGTTCAAGAGTTTTAGGATAGTTATCTTGATTATATCTAATATGATATTTCAAACTTAAAGGATTGAGGTGTTGTTTATATTCATCCTTTTTAGAGATATATAAAAGAGCTTGTCGCTTGATTTTTTGGACAAGTTGATATGTTAAGATAGTACCCTCTTCAAGCATTATTATATACTTGTTCATCTTTTTTATAAATATAGTAAATATTAGATAGTCACCTACTCGTATAAAGTCCATATTTAGACTCACATAAGAGTTTGAACTATCTTTCTCTTTTTGGAATATTCTAGTCATCTTTTATTACTTTATAATCCTTCTCTTTTTAATTATTGAATTTTAACATTTTATTTTCATTATAAGTAAATATAAGATATGCTCCCACACTATGAATAATAAACAATTTACCTATCTTTTAATTTTAGCAATGTTTCTATGGGGAGGTGGTTGGACGGCTTTAAAAATTATAGTAGAAGATATGCCTATTGAGGTCATTGTTTTTTGGCGATTTTTTATTATGAGTATCTCTTTTTTACCTATCTTATATTTTTTAAATCAGCCATTACAGTTAAATAAAACAAATATAAGTTATATAGCGGGAAGTTCTATTTTAAACATCTCTTTTATGATATTTTCATTTTTTGGTATTAAATATGGATTAGCAGGTGCTGGAAGTGTCATTATCACTACATTTAGTCCTGTTATGACATTTTTATTAGTAGCTATTATTTTTAGAAAAAGATTAAAAACAGTTCAGCTTTTTGGTCTTTTTTTAGGAATAATGGGTGGATTTATTATGTTAGAGTTAAATAACTTAGATACATTTTTAAATGGTTCAAACATCTACTTTTTATTATGTGCTATCACTTGGGCAGGAGTAACAATACTTGCACAACACTCTCATAAGCATATCCACCCTATCTATTATAGTTTTTTTATCTCAGTTATAGCGACTATAAGTGCTTTTATTTATGGATATAGTTCCGATTTATTAACTGTTTTTGAACAAGACAGAAGATTTTGGATAGCACTTATATATTTAGCAGTATTTGGTCAAACTATTGCAACTACTATATTTTTTATGGCTTCTGGAAAACTTGGAAGTGAAAAAACCAGTTCGTTTATGTTTTTAGTTCCAGTTTTTGCTCTTTTTATCGCTTGGATAGTGTTAGATGAGGTGATGCAGATACATATTTTAGTGGGTGGGTTTGTTAGTATTGTGGCTGTTTTTTTTATTAATAGGAAGTGAAATTTAAGCCTACCTTAACAAGGATAGAGTTAGAATATTTCAAAAGTAATAATTATTTGAATGAAAGTGCTATGACTAAGATTGTTAAGGCTCTTCAATAAAATTTGGAAAATAAGATGATTTTAACTAACAACACTAAAAAAGAATTTACAAACATAATCAGAGAAAAGTTATCTACTTTCTCTGAAGTGAATAAAATAATATTGTTTGGTTCATTTGTTAAATCAAATTCTCCCAATGATATAGATATTGCAATTATTCAAAATTCAAGTGAGAATTTTTTAACTCTCTCTTTAAAATATAGAAAAGTATTAAGAGATTTAGCCAAAGTAATACCTCTTGATGTTGTTCCTATTAAAGAGGTATCTAAAGGTAGTTTTTTAGCTGAAATTGAGAAAGGAAATATTGTTTATGAAAGAGGAAACTAAAGAGTGGTTGCAATATGCTGATGAAAATTTAAAGTCAGCAACAATATTATTAGAAAGTTTTTTATTTAATCCATCTTTACAAAATGCTCAACAATCAATAGAAAAAAATATAAAAGCTTATTTTGTAGAAAAAGGTTTTAAACTACAAAAAACTCATAATATTTTAACATTAGTTCAAATATTGAATAAAAATAATATTTTCTTAATGATTGATGAAGATGAAATTGATTTAATTGATGCCATCTATTTATCGTCTAAATATCCTTTTGGTTCTGTTTTACCAGACTTTGAACCAGATGAAAATATTTGTTTGAAATGTATTAATATTGCAGAAAGAGTAGAGGAAGATATTTTAAATTATCTCAAAAAAACAACAGTAACATCACTATCCAAATAACCATCAAAAAATTCAATATCAGTAACACTTAAATTATTCGCTAACTTTTCAATCTCCATTTTATTCATATAATTATACACTTCACTCTCTTTATCCCCATAAAGAATATTGAAAACAAACCCTATTTTAGATGATTTGTAGCAGTTATATATAAATTGATAGGTTTCAAATTTTGTTAAAATATTTAATGCACCACTACATATATAATAATCTTTTATAGGAAGTCTATCTTTACAAATATTTGCAGTGATAATCTGACAATCTGTTTGATTAGAGGCAATTAAACTCATCTGTGATAAAGAATCTATCCCTATATATTCTTTAGGAAGTTTATTTCTTTGTTTTAAATAGAGATAAAAATCTCCAAATCCACAACCTGCATCTACAATAGAAAAATTCTTTAAATCAGTTGGTAAAAGTTTAACAATAATCTCAAAACGTATCTCTTGATTTTCTTTTGAAGCCCAATTAACACCTTTTGCAGTAGTTCCATATTTTTTTGTAGCAGAGATATAAAATTTTTGATTATCTATTCGTGGCATAAGATTCCTTTTGTGTATAATACTAGCATAAAGGAAAAAAATATGAGAATAGCTGTTGTAGGTTTAGGTGGAGTTGGTGGTTATATAGGTGCTTCTTTGGCAAAAACTTCCCATGATATTGTTGGTTTTGCGAGAGGAGAACATCTTCTTGAAATTCAAGAAAAAGGGATTACAATCGTTGAAGATGAAATTACTTGGACACAAATTTTAAATGTTCAAAATCTTGATAATGCTGAGGGTTATTTTGATATAGTCTTATTTTGTGTAAAAAGTTATGATTTGGAAGAGTCTTATAAAAAAATCAGTTCTTATATAGATAAAAAAACAACTATTCTCAGTTTTTCTAATGGTGTAGTAAATGGAGATATTTTACGAAATTTAAGTGAGAGTATAGTGCTTGATGCTTGTGTTTATATACTTTCACATAAAGAAAGAGCAGGTGTTATTCGTAAAAAAGGAAAAGTTTTTGCCACTATATTTGGTGGAGATAGGGAAGCAACGGTTAAACTTCAAACAATTTTTGAAAAGGCAAATTTAAGAACAAAAACTCCAAAGGATATTCAAACAGCTATTTGGAAGAAATATATTTTTATCTCTGCCTTTGCTACTCTTACAACATATTATGATAAATCTATTAGCGATATTTATAAATATCATCGAGATGAAGCTAAAGAACTTTTGAATGAAATCAATTTAGTTGCACAGGCAAAAGGGATAGATATAAGCAGTGAGATAGAAAAAGCATTAGTAACAGCAAGTAAAGTTCCCATTAAATCATTTACTTCTATGTATTTAGATTTTAAGAATGGTAGTAAAAATGAGTTGGAGAGTTTGAGTGGGTATATTGTAAGAGAGGCACTTTTAAAAAATATAAAAGTACCTCTTATGGAAAAAATGTATAAAGAATTATTGTAATAATCTCATAACATTTTGTTGAACAGAGTTAGCTTGACTCATTGCATAAGAACCAGACTGAGCTAAAATATTGTGTTTAGCAAAGTTAGCACTTTCAGCAGCAAAATCAACATCACGAATTTGTGATTCAGCAGATGCAATATTTACTTGAGTAACAGAGATATTTCTCACATTTGATTCAATTTTATTTTGAGCTGCACCTATCGTAGCTCTTTGAGTATCTATTAATTTAATAGAATTATCCATTTCTTGGATAGTTGTTTCAGCAGCAGCTTGTGTAGTAACATCTTGAGAAGCTACGATTGTCGCTGTACTCATATCTGTAATTTTTATCATTTGAGTTTCTGTACTATAAGCCCCAGTATGAACTAAAAACTCACCACCAGTTGCAGTATTAGTACTACCCTCATTTAATAAAGGAACACCATTGAATTTAGTAAGTTGAGCAATATCATCAGCTTCTTCAATAAGAGCATCAACCTCTTTTTGAATATAACTACGAGAATCTGCATCTTGAGTATCATTCGATGCTTGAGTAGCAAGAACACGAACTCTTTGTAAAATATCAGTATACTCAGTTAAAGCACCATCAGCAGTTTGAGCAAGACCGATACCATCATTAGAGTTTTTGATAGCTTGACCAAGACCTTGTGATTGAGAAGAAAGTTTATTAGCTATCGCAAGACCAGCTGAATCATCAGCCGCTTTGTTTATACGAAGACCTGAACTTAATGATGCAAGACTTTTGTCCATACCAACATTATTTCTTGAAGCGAGCATGTGTGCATTCATAGCACCAACATTTGTATTAATTCTAAATCCCATAATAAATCCTTTTTGGGTAAGAGCTTTACACTCTAATTAAATTTTGTATCTTTAGCTTCCTTGCTTGAGATATACTTACATAATCGACACTAAAAATAATAACTTTAATAAATCTAGTAAATTTTATAATTTTATTTTTTAAGCATCTGTTTAAACTAAAAAGATTATAATTGAAAATAATACAAAGGAAGATAATTATGAAAAACTTAATATTTAAAATAGTGTTAACAATATTTGTTGCATCGATGTTTAGTGCTTGTGGAGATGATGAGATTGATAGAAGTAAATATGCACTTGATGGAACTACCAATTCAACTTCTGGTACTGATACAACTGCAGGAACTTTATCTAGTGCTTTAGCACCAGTATCAAGTACATTTGCACAGGATATAGTTTTTTTCAATATTAGAGAGTTAGATGAACCTATTCCTGTTCCTGTTCAAGAAGAATCCAAACCATCAAATAGTGTAATGAGAAAAGGGAATGATTATGGAGATAGTGGTGATAGTGACAGAGATGAAAATGACGACGATGATGACGATGATGATGATGATGATGATGATGATGATGATGATGATTATGGAGGTTATGGAGATGACGATGATGACGATGATGACAGAGGTAGAGATAGGAATGACGACGATGATGACGATGATGATGAAGAAGAGGATGAAGAGGATGAAGAGGATGATTCAAATGATAATGATACAAGCGTTGCAAGAAATGAATATACACCATCACAAACAAACAATAATTTTACAGAACTAGGGTATATAAGTGTAACTTTACAACATAAAAATTATCCTTTTACAATAGCAGAAAATAATTATGGACATCAAGAGATAAAACCGATACTTGAGCCTATGGCAAATGGAAATCACTTTCTTTCATTAACTGGTTATTATATAGAAAATGATAGTCGAGATATTTCCTATGGAGTATTTGTTTTAGAGATAGATAATGTAAATTTACGAGAAGAATCGGGTTGGTATCCAATAAAAAGAAATATTTTAACAAATTCAAAGGTTAATCCTCAGCTTGTGGCGTATGTAACAGTTGTTGATAATAATGGTAAAAAAGAGTTAAATATAGAGGTAGCAAACTTTCAACTTACAGATAGAAGTGGAACACAGATTTATCAAGCAACGATTAATGCTCACTATGTATTAGATGATGTTCGTATATTGGATTAGAATCCAATATATGAACTTTTAGATTACATTCCTGGAATTCTAGGAATTTTCCCAAGTTTAGAGTAACGTGCATATACTCCCCAACCTTTTTTAAGCCAGTGACCAAATATTGGCATTGGAATCATAAAGGCACGCTTGTCATCTCTATATACAAAAGAAGCACCATCTCCACTATCCATAACACATAAAATATTGATATGTTCGTTGTAGCCTAAAAATGACTCTCCTCCACTCTCTTTTTCTTTAATGTTATGTGCTACATTTCTGGCCATTACTTCTGCGATATGACCCTGTTTTGCTCTCCATTCATAACCTTCTAATGCTGCTGTATCACCTATTGCATAGATATTATGAGGTCGGCTCATATCTTCACCATCACAGAATGTATCAACATCTGAAAAACGAACATTACAATGGTCATCTATCTTTATAAATCCAGCTTCATTGAGTGGTAAGTCAGATTTTTTAATAACTTCATGACCATCTCCAGCAGGGATAAACATAGTAAAATCAGAGTCTAATTTTGAGTCATCTTCAAATATAATTCCATCTTTCTCAAACTCTTTGATTTTTTTACCATAATGTGCTTTAATATTTGTCATTTTAAAGAATTTTTCCATCATAACAAGTGCTTTTGGTCCCATTCTCTTACCTGGTTCTGGCATCGGTGCAAAGAAAGTAAGTTCGTAGTTATCTCTTATACCTTTTTTCTTTAAAAGATTATGAACATTAAAAAGTAGTTCAAATCCTGGTCCACCACGAACAGCAGAAGAATCTTTAGGATTTCCACCAAAACCAAAACAGATTTTACCTTTACCCATAGATACTATCTTATCAACTTGATCACGTAAAAGTAAAGAGTGTTCAGGAATTCCACAGATAGAAAGAGTATTTTCTAAACCTTTATGTTTCATTTTTGAAGCACCCATAGCGATAATCAGTTCATCATATTTATTTAAAATTGTTCCACTTGCAAGAGTTACTTCCCCTTTTTGTGCAGAGATTTCTGAAACAGAATCTATAATAAGGTTAAATCCGTGAGCTTCTTTAAGTTCATTTAAATCTACACACATATCTTTAAATTCAGCACCACGAGTAGGAATCCAAATAGATGTAGGAAATATATAAAAATAATCTCTATCACTTACTACTGTTACATCATAGTTCTCTTTTTTTAAAAAAATTGCAGCTTCAATACCTGCAAATCCACCACCTAAAATTAGAATATTTTTCATATAAATCCTTTGTCTATCATAGTTAAAATTAATAATATATATTATAATTATTGATGTTAAAACTATATTAATTTATTGAGTTTAATCGTCAAAGCTATATAAAATGAATAGTATCGAAACAATTTATGATTTATAATTGTCTTTTGTTAAATCCAGCATTCCCATTTTTAGAGTGAGCTGTAAAATTTGCAGAATATTCTTTTAAGTATTTAGGAATAGCACGTCCTTTTAACTTCATCATATCCTCTAACATCTCGGTTGCTACCATCTGTGCATCTAGTTTCTTTACCTCTGTTAGATAAGTAAAAAGAAGTTCCCCTAAACGTTGTAATGATATTTTCCAAGTAGAGTCTGTTTGTTCATAAATCCATAGACTAAATGTATAAAAGTTTTTATAAACACTCTCATCGTTCCAAAGTAAAAGAATAGAACGTTTAAAGTTCCCACTATTATAAGTCAAATCCCAAAATCTTGCAAAGCGTTTCATCATCTGAATATCATTAAAACTCAAATCTCTATTTTTTAAAATATCATAAGGGGCTTTATCACTATAAACCATCTCAAACTCTTCATCATGACGCTTTATATATGTTCCTGAGAGCTTTTTTAGAATACCTATTTGAATTTCACAACTACTAAGAGATACTAATTTATCTAAATTTTTACCAAAACTATCTAAAGATTCCCCCGGTAAACCGACTATCAAATCAAGATGAATATGAGCCTCTGTTTCATGTTCTAAAAAGCCTACATTATTATCTACTTTATCTAAGTTTAGTACACGTGAGATGTTATGCGCCACCTCAAGATTTAGTGTTTGAATACCTATCTCTAACTGTAAGGCACCATGAGGAAACTGTTTTATTTTTTCACGTAGAGATGCTGGAAAATGGTCTGGAATAACCTCAAAATGCACAAAATATTCCTCTTTTTTTTCTAAGAAGAAATCTAAAATCCTATTTGCAGTTTTCATATTAAGATTAAATGTTCTATCTACAAATTTATAGTTTCTAGCCCCTCTATCCCATAATATTTGGAACTCTTCTAACACTTCATCCAGATTAAATGCACGTACTTTTTCATCCATAGATGATAAACAAAATTCACACTCAAAAGGACAACCACGTGAAATTTCTACATAAATATAACGGTTTTTTATATCATGGTCTGAGTAGTATTTATAGGGAAGTTTTAACTCTTTAAGGTTTGGCATTGTCATTTTAATTATTTTTTCTTTTGGAGGGTTCTGTTCTATAACACTTTTAGCAAGTTTATAAAATGCCTCATCCCCCTCTCCTTGAATTATATAATCACTATCATCAAAATTTACTCTAAAAGGAAGATATGTAACTTCTGGACCACCTAAAATAATAGTCGTCTGTGGAGATACTTTTTTTAAGATGTGAATAAGTTCTGCAACCTCTAAAGCATTCCATATATAAACACCTATACCTATAATATTGGGAGAATTTATGAGAATATTTTCAGCAATAGTTTGAATAGCATCGTTGATACTAAATTCTAAGATGCTAGTTTGTTGTTGAAGCTCTTTCATATTTGCATAGATATATCTTAGACCTATGGCAGAGTGAGTGTATCTTGAGTTTAGGGTTGTTAGGATTATTTTCATAGTGGGATTTTAGCATAATGATTAAACTCATTGGCTAAAATTTAACTAATAATTGTTACACTTAGAGATGCAAAAAACTATAAAAATTATAATCAATGAACCACTTTTTCACTTTCTATTTTTAGGCTTATTACTCTTTTTCTATTATGAAATTACTGCCGAAAACTCTCCAACTCAAAACAAAACAGTGATAAAAATATCAAACAATGAGATTTTAAAACTTCAAACAGAGTATAAAAACCAGTACAACAAAGAGATAGATAAAAATCATCTTCAAGCTTTAATAGATAAAAAGTATTATGAAAAATTACTTTTAGATGAAGCTTACTCTCTTGGTTTATACAATCAAGATGAGTTTATCTCTCAACGATTGTTAAAACAGATGAAATCTATTATGATAAATAGTAGTGAAAGAGTTGAACCGACAGAGGAGATGTTATTAGCATATTATAATCAAAATATTGATGATTATTCAGAGATACAAACTCTCTCATTTTCTCATATTTATTTTTCTAATAGAAAAGATAAAAGAATAGCTCAAACTTTAAATTTACTGAAAATAGCAGATATTAAACCATTAAAAGCATCCTCTTTTGGAGAAAAATTTAGTTCTTCAAATTATATTAAAAATATCTCATTTAAAGAGATGAAATCTCAATATGGAAATTATTTTGCATCTCAAGTTTTTAAATTAAAAAAAGGTTTATGGCATAAAGAGATTATCTCAAAATATGGAGGACATCTTTTATATATTACAGATAAAAATATATCAAATCCTTATCCATTTGATGAAGTGCAAGATAGAGTATATGAAGATTATTTGAGAGAACAGAGTGATACTAAAGAGAGAAAATCTTATCAAGTGATAGAGGCTCAATATATTTTAAAAGTTGAATCAAAAGATGTTAATTAGATATTTTTTATTTTTTATAAGCTCTTTAAATGCTCATCAAACAGGTCTCTCTTATGTCAATATTATTGAAGATAGTGAAAGTAAAATAGCTATTGTGTATAAAAAACCATTAGGCGATACAAAAGCTGATAATATATTTTTACGTTTTCCAACAGAGTGTGTAAAAGTAGCTCAAGGCAAACAGAATGTTCTTAAAGGGTTTATTATAAATAATTATAGCCTTTGGTGTGGAGAGAAGGGTTTATTAAATTCTCGTGTGTGGGTTGAAGGTTTAGTTGCGAGTGATAGAGGTATTTTAATACGTTATGAAAAGGGAGATATAGTAGATAAATCTTTACTACGTGCTACTACACCTTTTATTCATATAGATTATGAAAGTAGTGATTTTGAACTTTTTATAGAGTATACTAAATTAGGAATAGTTCATATACTAGAGGGTTTTGACCATCTCTTGTTTGTTTTTTCTTTGTTATTGTTAGCATTAACAACTAAAGACTTATTTTTTGCTATTACAGCCTTTACATTATCACATTCTATAACGTTAGCATTTGGAATTTTAGGTATTGTTAGTGTTGGAATATTATATGTAGAGGCGATGATAGCATTAAGTATAGTTTTTTTAGCAAGAGAACTTATAGTAGATGACATAAATTCTTTTACTAGAAAACATTTAGGAGCTGTTACTTTTATATTTGGTTTGCTTCATGGTTTTGGTTTTTCAAGTGTCTTAGCAAGTATAGGATTACCACAAGAGGAGATACCACTTTCTCTATTTTCATTTAATTTAGGGATAGAGATAGGACAAGTTTTATTTATATTTTTTATGAGTATTTTACTCTATATTATAAAAAGATATATAGTAATAAATACAAAATTTTTAAATATTTTTATCGCTTATTTTATAGGAACAGTTTCATCTTTTTGGTTGATAGAGAGGGTTTTATCTTTTTAAACCCTACTCTCCCAACACTTTAAATCCACAACTCTCACCATCATAATACTCGATAGTTCCATCTTCTATCTTATAATACCATCCGTGAATATCAAGTTCTTCAGCTTCTACTTTTCTAAAAATCTCTGGATATGTTAATAGATTTTCAAGTTGATGTTTTACCGATATTTTTTCTGTTGTTCTTAAAATTTGCTCTGTATTATTTTTATCTGGTGTTGCAAGAAGTGTGTACTCTTTTGCTTTATGACCAAGCTCTAACCATTTTTTAACATGTTGAAGGTGTGGTTCATTACTTAAATCTTTATAGAGTGAAGCACACGCACCACAATGGCTATGACCACAGATAATTATATCTTTAACTTCTAAAACGCTTACAGCATACTCAATAGCTGCACTTGAAGCATGAAAATCATTATCACTTTTATAGGGAGGAACAAAATTTCCAATATTTCGTAAGATAAACATATCCCCTGGTTTACTATCAACTATCAAGTCTGGAACTACCCTGCTATCACTACAACCTATAAAAAGTATTTGAGGTTTTTGACCATTTGTAACTAAATCATCAAATGTACCTTCAAGTTTTGGAAAATGTACATCTTTAAATTTTTTATTACCCTTTATCATATCATCTATGTTCATCTGAATAGTTCCTTTGAAAGCATTTTTTATATTGTATATAAGATTGATAAATATATTTATTAATTGTGTTTAAAATTTATGCAACTGAAAAAACTTTATTGTAATTCCCTTTATGTTATTATAAAATAATTTAGATGAGGAGTTTACAATGTCTTATATTCGCTTTTTTAATGAACTAAGTATCGGTGATGTTCCCATAGTTGGTGGTAAAAATGCTTCTCTTGGGGAGATGTATAGAAATTTAGCTCATAAAGGGATTAATATTCCAAATGGTTTTGCTACAACTGCGGAGGCTTATTGGTTACTTTTAGAAGAGAATAGTATAAAAGATACAATTCAAGAGATTTTAAATGACCTTGATATTTCTGATACTTCAAATCTTCAAGAAAGAGGTTTAGCAGTTCGAAATCTTATCTTAGATTCGAAACTTCCTGTTGTTTTAGAAGAGGAGATACTAGAAGCTTATAAAACACTCTCCAAAGAGTATAACTCTAGCTCTATTGATGTAGCAGTACGTTCTTCTGGAACAGCAGAAGACCTTCCTGATGCTTCATTTGCAGGACAACAAGAGACATTTTTAAATATTAACACTCCACAAACCCTACTACAAAGTGTCAAAGAGTGTTTGGCTTCTCTTTTTACAGATAGAGCTATTAGTTATAGAGAAAGTCGTGGATTTAACCATTTTAAAGTTGCTCTTTCCGTGGGTGTACAAAAGATGGTACGCAGTGATAAATCTTCAAGTGGAATTATGTTTACCCTTGATACAGAGAGTGGTTCACAAAATGTTGTGCTTATCAATTCTATCTGGGGTTTGGGTGAAAATGTGGTGAGTGGAAGAGTGAATGCTGATGAATTTTTTGTTTTTAAGCCTACACTTGAAAAAGGGATAGATACTATATTAAAACACTCTCTTGGAAGTAAAAAAGAGAAAATGCTTTATAGTGATAATGCAACTACAACTTTAAATGTAGAGACAAGTGTGGAGGAGCAAAATAGTTTCTCTATAAATGATAGAGAAGTTATAGAGTTAGCAAAACAAGCACTTAAAATAGAACAACATTATAAACGACCGATGGATATAGAGTGGGCAAAAGATGGAGATGATAATAAACTGTATATAGTTCAAGCAAGACCTGAAACAGTACAAAGTAAAATTCAATCGGTTTCAACAGTAGATACATATAATCTTCAAACAACACAAGAGAGTAAAATTTTAATATCTGGTAGAGCTGTTGGGGAGAAAATAGGAGTTGGAAAGGTAAATATAATTCATTCTATTTCAGAGTTTTCAAACTTTAAGGATGGAGATGTTTTAGTTGCAGACACTACAAACCCTGATTGGGAGCCTATTATGAAAAAAGCTTCTGCTCTTGTGACAAATCGAGGAAGTCGTACATGTCATGCTGCTATTATCGCTCGTGAGATAGGTGTACCTGCCATAGTTGGTTGTGAAGATGCTACAGATATATTAAAAGATATTGAAAGTGTAACAGTGAGTTGTGCTGATGGGGATGAGGGTCATGTTTATGAAGGTGCTTTAGAGTTTAGTAAAAAAAGTATAGATTTTGATGAGCTTCAATCAACAAAAACAAAACTTTATATAAATATAGGAAACCCAGCAGAAGCTTTTAATCTTGCAAAAATGCCAAATGATGGGGTTGGACTTGCTCGTATGGAGTTTATTATAAATCACTCTATAAATGCTCACCCTATGGCATTAGTGAATATGAATAAAAATAAGAGTGTGATAGATAGTGAAAAAATTCGTGCTTTTATGACTCCACATAGAGATACCAAAAAATTCTTTTTAGAAAAATTAAGTGAGGGAATAGGAATGATAGCAGCGGCTTTTTATCCTAAACCTGTCATCATAAGAACTAGTGATTTTAAAAGTAATGAATATCGGAATATGTTGGGTGGTTTAGAGTATGAAGCGGTAGAAGAAAATCCTATGATAGGTTTTAGAGGAGCAAGTAGATACTATGATGAAAGTTATAAGGAAGCATTTGAGTGGGAGTGTGAAGCTCTTAAAATTGTGAGAGATGAGATGGGGCTTACAAATGTAAAAATAATGATTCCTTTTGTTCGTACACCAGATGAGGGCAAAAAAGTTATAAAAATAATGAATTCAAAAGGATTAGTTCAAGGGGTAAACTCTCTTGAAATTTATGCAATGTGTGAAATACCTGCCAATGTTATTTTAGCGGATGACTTTTTAAAAGTGTTTGATGGTTATTCTATTGGTTCAAATGATTTAACACAACTTACTCTTGGTGTAGATAGAGAGAGTGCTAAGATTTCACATATATTTGATGAACGAAATGAAGCTGTTAAAAAGATGATACAGATGGTTATAAAATCATGTCAAAAAAACAGTAAATATATTGGTATCTGTGGACAAGCCCCCTCTGATTATCCCGAGATTACAGAGTTTTTAGTTCAAAGTGGGATAGATTCTATATCCTTAAATCATGATTCACTTTATAAGATGCATAAGATAGTAAGTTCTTTGGAAAATAAGATTGAAGAGACAAAGGAATTTATTAGTAAATAATAGATATTCTTTCGGTATAAAATGGATTAGAAACTTAAAAGGTAAAAAGTGGAAAATAAGCAAGATATAGAGTTTGAAAATGCAGTAAAACAGATGATGGTTCATGTTGGAGAAGACCCAGAACGTGAAGGTCTTATAGAGACTCCGAAGAGAGTAAGAAAAGCTTATGAATTTATCTATGGTGGTTATAAGGAAGACCCTAAAAAGATACTTTCAAAAGCACTTTTTACAAGCTCAAATGATGAGATGGTTCTTATTAAAGATATAGAGTTTTACTCTACTTGTGAGCATCATCTTCTACCTATTATAGGACGTGTTCACGTTGCTTATATTCCAGATGGAAAAGTAGTTGGTTTGTCAAAAATTCCACGTGTTGTAAATGTTTTTGCTCGTCGTATGCAGATACAAGAACAACTTACAGAACAGATTTGTGATGCTATTATGGATACTATTGCACCTAAGGGTGTGGCAGTTGTTATTCAAGCTCGTCATATGTGTATGGAGATGAGAGGTGTAGAAAAAATAAACTCTACAACTACCTCTTCGGCTCTTCGTGGTCTGTTTAAAAAAGATGAAAAAACTCGTAGTGAATTTTTCTCTTTAATAAACTCACCTACGGGAACACGTTACTAAGTTCTTATGCCTTTTTCATCACTAAAGAAAAAAATTTCATCTAAAAACCACTCTATCGCTTTTGGTGAAATTATTAAAATTAATGCTACTATTATTACTGCTAGTGGTATTAAAGTTGGTATTAGTGATATGGTTAAAATTATCTCTAATGAAAATCAACACGAGACGATGGGAATGGTAACAGAGATAGATGGAGCTACTTTTTTTATAACACCCTTTAGTTTTGTAGAGGGTTTTCGTGCTGGGGATAGAGTATTTTTAGATTCTACAGGTCTTAATATTCCTATTGGGAACTCTCTTCTTGGACGAGTTGTAAATCCATTTATGCAACCCATTGATGATAAGGGTATTATTTTAGATGCTAAACTCTCTCCCATCATCAAACCTCCTATCTCTGCTATGAAGCGTGGAATGATAGATGAAGTTTTTAGTGTTGGGGTTAAAAGTATAGATGGACTTCTTACGTGTGGTAAAGGGCAAAAACTAGGTATCTTCGCAGGAAGTGGTGTAGGTAAATCAACACTTATGGGAATGATAGTGAGAGGCTCAAATACCCCTATTAAAGTTGTAGCACTTATCGGTGAGCGTGGTCGTGAGGTTCCTGAATTTATAGAAAAAAATCTCGGTGGGAATTTAGAAAATACCGTTATTATTGTTGCGACTTCAGATGATTCTCCTCTAATGCGAAAATATGGAGCATTTGCAGCTATGAGTGTTGCAGAGCATTTTAAAGATAAGGGACTTGATGTTCTTTTTATTATGGATTCTGTAACACGTTTTGCGATGGCACAGCGTGAGATAGGTTTAGCATTAGGAGAACCACCAACATCAAAAGGGTATCCACCATCTTCTCTTACTCTTTTACCACAACTGATGGAAAGAGCAGGAAAAGAGGAGGGTAAAGGTTCTATTACAGCCTTTTTTACTGTTCTTATAGAGGGTGATGATATGAGTGACCCTATCGCCGATCAATCGCGTTCTATTTTAGATGGGCATATCGTTCTTTCTCGTGAACTTACAGATTTTGGTATCTATCCACCTGTTCATGTATTAAATTCAGCATCAAGGGTTATAAATGATGTTGTAACACCAGAGCATCTTAAAGCAGTTCAAAAATTTAGAAGAATGTACACACTTTTAAAAGAGAATGAAGTTTTAATTCGTATAGGTGCTTATACAAAAGGAAGTGACCTAGAACTTGATGAGGCTATCGATAAAAAAGGTGCTATTGAGAACTTTTTATCCCAAGATTCACAGCATCAAAATCTTTTTGATGATACAAAAATGATGTTAATAGATTTAACAAATTAATTTAGAATTGTATAAGAAAGTTAGGGTATTATTGCATCCATAAACGACCTCCCTGGTGTGTTGGTCGTTTACTTCTTTTAGAGTTAAACTCCGTTATATCTTTTAATAATTTTTTTCACACGCTCTCTTAATTTTTTAATCGCTTCTGTACTTGTTTTACCATCAGCAGTTAAATTTTCAAAATCTTCACCAAGTTGAGCTTTCGCCATCCAACCAATTTTATTATGATACTTAATACCTACAAACTGAACATCACCAAAGTGACCTTTACAAAGTTTATACGTTTCTTTAATTCTATCCGAATCTGTTTTTTCTACTTTTTCAGCCATAAAAATACTCCTTTTAAGATTTTATAAAAGTATATCATATATTGATTACACTCTTGTTATATTTAATCCTCTTTCGTAGCCGCAACAAAAAAACCTACTAAACCACCCACAAAAACAATTACAATAAATCCCAACTCAAACATATCCAAAGTTGTCATCTTAAACCTCTCCTTCAACTTTCTCTTTAAGTTGTCCACAAGCAGCACTAATATCTATCCCTTTAGAATCACGAATAGTACATAAAAGTCCATGATTAATCAGATACTCCTGAAATGCTACCATATCTGCTCTCGTAGGTCTTTTATACTCTGTTCCCTCATAAGGATTGAAAAATATAAGATTTACTTTCGCTTTAATACCATGAAGTAGTTTCACAAGTTTTTTAGCACTTCCTACATCATCATCAACTGAGTGAAATGAGATAAAGTAGTTGCAAAATATTCAAATAGTTGTAGTGAATTTTTATCAGGAAAAGCTAACTATAGTTACTAAGAGATAAAAATTTTATAAAAAATCTTTTATATCTACGTTGAGTACTTTAGCTATTTTATATAAATGTTCAAGATTAAAATGTTTTCCATATTTATTATTTTCACAGTTTGAATAAAATGCAACAGATTTTATTCCTATTTCAAGTGCTAAGTCTAATTGTTTAATATTATTATTTTTTCTAAGAATTTTTACGTTATTAGAAATATTTTTGTAAAATT
Organism: uncultured Sulfurimonas sp.; assembly: GCA_964642985.1. GTDB lineage: Bacteria > Campylobacterota > Campylobacteria > Campylobacterales > Sulfurimonadaceae > Sulfurimonas. The sequence continues at coordinate 62,084 of CAZXSD010000001.1, read as the reverse complement.
GTTGAATTTCATCATCTGAATAATTACTAAAATTTATTTCCATTTTATTTATCCTATAGAGTTAATCAAGGATTAAACTTTATAGTTTTATAATATGAAAGTCTTTATCCCATAGGATAAATTAAAGGAATAAAATGAAAAAAGTAATTATTGGTGTAGTAATGTTATCTAGTCTAGTTTTTGGATATGAAAGTATTTCTGATTCAGGATATAAAAGTGACTCGGGAAAAAAATATCAGTATGATCTCAGTAATGCAAGTGATAAAAGATCATACGATAGAGATATTGGAGCGCAACAAAGAGATAAATATGATAAGCAATATAATAATTATGATCGTCATATTCAAAAGGATAGAAGCAAAGGACAGTATGGTGGTGGGATTTATGATGATTAAACTATTTTTGTAAATCCGTAATATATCGGCGATTATTACTCTTATGCAAGGATTGAAGAATTTATTTTCTTTTTGATACTATAGAGTAATTTTATCATTTTTTTTACACTTCCTCTAAACTTATTTCTTTGTTATTCTTAGTATAATTACAAAGAAATAAGTTAATATATGTAATTATTTTATAGAAAATAAATAATTAGGAGAGTAAATGACAACCAACTTAGCAAAAACAATTTTAGCACAACTACACAATACAAATATAGAAAGAATTATAAGAGAAAAACATTCTGATAAATTTGATATTTTAATAAAAAATCTAAACTATATTAATTCAAATAATATAGATAATAAAGATTTAGATATATTTTTAAATAAAATTAAAAAAAACTCAGATTCTACAACTCATACAACCCTATATTTAGATAAAATAATCACAAATGCAAACTTATTAGATACTGAAATAAATCCGAAACAGATAACAATTGAAACACCTAAAACTGAAGAAAAAAAAGTAGAAAAAGAAAATTTAAAATATATAAAACCCTCTTCTCAAAACCTCAATGATATAGCATCAAAATCAGAGATGAAAGAGTCATTAAATGTAAATACAATAGCAAAAGTCGTAGCTACTACCATCACTCAGCTCAAAGATAGTAGTGGAGAGATGATTGGAATATTTGGAAAATGGGGAAGAGGCAAAACTTATTTAGTTGAAAAAATACAATCTCAACTAGAAAAAGAAGAGAATTTTATTGAATATAAATGGATAAATTTTTCTGCTTGGAAATATAATAATAGTCAACAAACTTGGGTTTATTTGTATGAAACGATAGCGAATGAATATTGGGAGAATATAGATAAAAATGAGAATAAAATAGAATCAACTTTTCAATGGTGCTTCTCTGCAAAAAATGCTACTTTCTATACAATCCAAAAAGATTATTTAATCAATAAAATTTCTAAGGGTTGGAAAATAGTTCCTAAGTTTGATATTTTCTTATTTTTATTCTCTATAATTGGAATAATATTTAGTTTATATTTCAAAATTTTTACAGAATTTATTTCATTTTTTGGTGTTATTATTACAATTAAATTCATTTATATTATCTTTTTAACACATCGTTTTTCATCAAAACATATCCTTGATAAATATGTAAATAAATCTTTATCCAAAGATATATTAGGTTTACAAGCTGAAATAGAAAAAGAGATAATTATTATTTTAAAAGCTTGGGTCGATGATGGCAGTAAAACAAAAATTGTACTTTTTGTAGATGATTTAGATAGAGCTAATTTAGATGATATGTTGAAAATATTAGATAGTCTTAGAGTAATCCTAAATAATGAAAATATATATAAAAGACTTATAATAATTACAGCTATTGATGAAGAGTTATTAGAACTCTCTTTCAATGAAAAATATACTAAATCAGAATTATTTTATGATTATTTACAAAAAATATTTATTTTTGGTATTAAATTAGATGAAATTAATTCTGATGAAGTTATTGAGTTTACTCAAAATTTAATTAAATTCCAACCTAAAAATGAAACAACTAACGATGATAATACAGTTAAAAATTCTTATGAAGAGCTGAATAGTAGTAATAATAAAGAGGAAAAAAGCCCATCTCCAAAGAAAAATGAAATAAAACTTTCAAATGAAGAGAAAGAGGAAATTCTTAAAAAAATCAAGGAATTAAAGAAACCTACACCTAGAAAAATTAGAATTTTTTACTATAAATTTATTATTTTAAAATCATTATTAAGTGCCTCTAATAAAGAAAAAAGTGTTTCTGAAATATTAGATGATTTAATAAAAATAGAAAATGATAAAAGCAACATAAGTGAAGATAATATTGCTCGAATAGTTTTATTACCTTAAAGGAAAAATTTTATAAAATTTCACTTACTTTTTATAAACATCCCCTCGAAAATCAATATCATTAACTATCGCAGTAACTACTATTTTTACTAAAAAATTTATCTGCTTTTTTGAGATATTCAATCTCTAATCTCATATTTGAATAGTCTCTCTTGATGAAATAATTTTATCATCTTCACTCATATTCTGAACTAACTTTTCATAATAATTTTGTTCTTCTTTAGAGACTGCTTGCATTTCTCAATCCTCTTTAGTAGCCGCAACAAAAAAACCAACCAATCCACCAACAAAAACAATCACAACAAATCCCAACTCAAACATATCTAATGTCGTCATTTAAATCTCTCCTTCAACTTTCTCTTTAAGTTGTCCACAAGCAGCACTAATATCTATCCCTTTAGAATCACGAATAGTACATAAAAGTCCATGATTAATCAGATACTCCTGAAATGCTACCATATCTGCTCTCGTAGGTCTTTTATACTCTGTTCCCTCATAAGGATTAAAAAAGATAAGATTTACTTTTGCTTTAATACCGTGAAGAAGTTTCACAAGTTTTTTAGCACTTCCTAAATCATCATTTTTATCTTTAATAACTAAATACTCAAACATAACACGCTTACGTGTGTCGATAGGAAAACGTTTTACTGCTTCTATGATAGAGTTAATATTGTGTGCTTTATTCATCGGTATAAGTTCTGTTCTTAGCTCATCATCAACGGCGTGAAGTGAGATAGCGATATGTACACCTAAATCCATCTCTCCAAGTTTATCTATCTTTGTACTTAAACCACTTGTTGAAACTGTTTGACGTTTTCCACCGATACATAAACCCTCATCTTCTTTGAAAATTTTAATAGCTTGTGCTACATTATTAAGATTATCAAGAGGTTCACCCATACCCATATAGACGATATTTATTTTACGGTTACGCTTGTGTTCATTATCTCGTTTAAGAGTTACCACTTGTGCAACTATCTCTCCAGCAGTTAAATCTCTTGTAAAACCACCTTTTGCAGTTAAACAAAAAGAACATCCTACTTTACAACCCACTTGAGTTGAAACACAGATAGTGTAACGTGCTTCGTGAACAGTTTCCCCCTCACAATCTATCTCAGCATCTTTCATTTTTAACCAAACAGCTTCCATAGTTTTACCATCTTGCATTGCCAAAAGATATTTGATAGTCCCATCACTTGATTCCTCTTTATTTACGATACTCAAAGGATTAACTACAAATTTTTCAGAGAGTTCTTCTTTCATAGATTTAGGAATATTCTTCATCTCATCAAAATTTTCAGCATAATGATGATACATCCAATTAAATATCTGTTTAACACGAAATGATGGTTTTATCATCTCCATAAGCTCTTTTTGAGTGTAGTCCATTAGTGATGGTTTCATAGTATTCATTTTGTTGTAAGTTCCTTAATCCGTTTTGTCACATGAGCCGTTAAAATCTCTTTAGCCTTATCGTGATTCTTCAAAAAATCTTCATGAGCATTTTTATCAGTATTGTTAGTCACACAAAAAACTCCACCAGCTGGTATATCAAACTCTTGTGCTATCTTTAAAACAGCGAAAAACTCCATATTTTCGATACCTACACCAAATTTTAAAAAGTTTTTAGTGAGTTCTTTATTTGTAGATATATAGTTAGAGGAGTTTACAACTATATCTTTTTTATTAGTTTCATTAGTTGATACTACATTATCTAGTGGTGTATAAGCATCGTTATTTAAAAATGCTAACTCTATATTTGAAGCAGTTTTAGATTCGATAATATCAAATATTTTAGCATCTCCATACGTTCCAGCTGTTCCTATAAAGAGTAAAAATTCTGGTTTATCAAACATACAAAGTCGTGTTAAATTCATAGATGTTTCTATAAGTCCTACACCTGTTGGTTGAGCGAATGGAAAGGTTTCATTATTTCCTGCACAGATTATCATCTTATAATCTTACAGGGATATTTTCATTATGAAGATAATGTTTTAAATCCATAATATCTATCTCTTTATAATGAAAAATACTAGCAGCAAGAGCCGCATCAGCTCCACACTCAAAGGCTTCTTTGATATGCTCCATAGTTCCAGCACCACCACTTGCGATTACGGGAACATTCACAGCCTTAGAGATTTGTTCCGTGATATTGAGTTCAAATCCAGCTTTTGTGCCATCGGCGTCCATAGATGTAAGAAGTATCTCCCCAGCACCTCTATCAACTACTTCCTTTGCCCATTCTACTGCATCAAGACCAGTATCAACACGTCCACCATTTAAAAAAACATGATAAGAACCATTATCTGTTCTTTTTACATCTATCGCAGTTACAATACATTGAGAACCGAAACGTTTTGAGCTTTCATTTATAAGCTCTGGACGTTTGATAGCTGCTGAGTTTAAGCTTACTTTGTCACAACCAACATTTAAAAGTCCATAAATATCTTCAAGTTTACGAATCCCACCACCAACAGTAAGAGGGATAAATATCTCACGAGCTACTTGAGCCACTATATCTACGATAGTATCACGATTATCAGCTGAAGCAGTAATATCTAAAAATGTAAGCTCATCAGCACCCTCTTCGTTATATCTACGTGCAACTTCAACAGGGTCTCCAGCATCTTTAAGACCAACGAAATTTACACCTTTAACAACACGACCATCTTTAACATCAAGACAGGGGATAATTCTTTTTGCGAAATAGTTCATCTATTAAAAACGTACCATTAAACCAGCATAAACACCTGAAAATTGAAAATCAGTAATCATCTCTGTATCCCCACTAACTTCTGTATCAATAATAAATTGTCTATATCCAATTTCAAAACCTGGTTGAATAAATGGAGTAATTTCAAATGTATAATCAACTTTAATATTAATATCTGAAATATCTATTTTTTTTAGGTCACCCATATCACTTATAGAAATATATTTTATAACTATCTCTGCTCCTAAATTAGAAATAGGTAGTTCGGCTCTTGCTCTTCCATAAAGCATAGGAACAGGAAGTTGAATACTATCACTATAATCAGGAAGAAGATTTCCTATAGGAATACTTCCCATGGCAGTTTGAGCTTTAATTTTTTCTTTACTAAGATGAGTATAATAATCAATATCTAAAATTTTTAAATCTAAACCTAAATCTAAAGTAATCCAAAATGTATTATCTAAGATATTATAATAGGGAATGAATTCAAATTGTTTTATATCAATATCTGTTTGAACATTATCAATATCAAGTGTTCCATAAAAAGAACCATTAGATTTACCATTATCTGTAATTTCAGAATATTCAAGTCTTAAATTTGGAATGAATGGAACAAAATGTTTAATATAAGCCCAAGCATAAATACCTATTTCATCATCTTTATTGGAAACGTATTCAGCTTCTACTTCAGAATCATTATCTTTAATATAAACATAACCTTTATCTTTAGTTTGTCCCCACACACCTGCACCAGCTTCTACTCTTATAAAATCAGCACTTAAAGTCGTTGCTAAAACAGTTAGAGTTACTAATGTTGTTAATATCTTTTTCATATTATCTCTCCATATTTAATTAAAAGAGATTATATTAGAAATCTATTAAGAGACCTATAAAAATACCTGAAAATGTTAATTTTATAATAGAGGTAGTATCGCCATCTTCTACTTCAGCATCTAAATCAACTAGCTTATATCCTAACTCAAAACCTGGTTTAATAATAGGAAAAAAATCAAGTGTATAGTCAATCTTCATTATTAAGTCTGTAAAGGATGAACCATCTAATGCTCCATATTTTAGAGTTGTTTCTGCTCCTATATTAAAGGGAAGTTGAGTTCTTACTCTTAGATAGGGAAGTGGTGCTATAAAATCTCCTTTTTCATTGTAAACTTCATTTCCTAAAGATAACATACCACCTGTATTTATCTCTAGTCTTCCAGTTGCTTGATAATCTATAAATTTAATAGCTAGACCTATATCAACATTGATAAAAAAACTATCATCTAAAAGATTATAATAGGGAATAATTTCAAATTGATTCATCTCTAAAGTTGTTGGAAAATTAGAACCGATAGGAATCTCAAAGCCTGTAAGTGTTCCCGAACCTTGACCATCACTTTCTATTGAACTGTATTCCATTCTAATATTTGGAACATAGGGAAAATAGTGTTTTATATAGAACCATGTATAGATATTAGTAATAGTATTTTCTTGAGATGTATCTCGTCCTGATGAATCATTTGCAGTATCTTTATACTCCATAAAGCCTTCTGGTGTTTGACTCCATGAACCGATACCTGCACCGATATTGAGTAAATCTGCATAAGTAGTTGATGAGAGAGTAAGTATAGTTATAACTATTAATATAAATTTTTTCATAATTAATTATATCAGAGTCTTTGTATTATTGGCTTGAATTATTGGGAGGTTTTAGAGAAATTTATTATTAGGGTAAAAACCCTAATAAAGGAGAAAATTTTAAAAGTTAGTGATTAACTAACTGCAGCGATAGCAGCATCATAATCTGGTTCTTCAGTAATTTCTGGAACGATTTGTTTGTAAGAAACAGTACCATCAGCATCAACTACGAAAATTGCTCTACAAGTAACACCTGCAAGAACAGAACCACCAAGTAAAACACCATAAGCATTTGCGAAATCTTTGTTTCTGAAATCAGAAGTAACAGTTAAATCGTTAATTCCTTCAGCTTGACAAAAACGACCAGCAGCAAATGGAAGGTCAAGAGAAACGATAGTTGCAGTTACGTCATTAAGACCAGCAACTTTAGCATTAAAGTTACGAGTTTCAGTAGCACATACACCAGTATCTAAAGAAGGAACAACGATAATAAGTTGTTTTTTCCCAGTAGCTCCACCAACTACAACGTCACCTAAACCGTCTGAGTTTACAACAGTAATTGCTGGTGCTTTGTCTCCAACATTTACTTCTGTTCCTAATAATTCTACGTCTGTACCTTTGAATTTAGTTGTTGCCATTTTTAATTCCTTAAAATTTTTATTTTTTTAACGCTTATTGCGTTTTGTTGTCGGAAGTATATTCAAATCCAATAATTATACTCTTATGTAAAAAAAAACAGTTTTCTCGTAAGTAAACTTTAAGATTATAACTGACTTCTAGGAGTTGCATCTAACTCCTCTAAAGTTGTAAAAAGCTTTTGTTTATACATATCCACAGCTACTCGTCCTATCATAGCTGCATTATCAGAACAGTATCGGAGTTCACTAAGAAGTAGATTAGCTTTATGAGGTTTTAAAAGCTCCTCTATCTGTCCACGTAGGTAAAGATTTGCACTCGCTCCACCTACGATAGCAAAAGTAGAAGGTTTCACAGTTTTAAAATACTTTTTAAGTTTCATAGTAAGATGTTTTGTAGCGATATGCTCAAATGATGCAGCTATATCTTTATAGTTTGGATTTTCTTTCTTATTTTCATCTAAAATAGCAAGTCTTACAGCATTTTTAAGACCTGAATAACTAAAAGCTATAAGAGGAGATTGATGAAGAGGTACTGTAAAATTATGAGCTAGTCTATTCCCATCTTTTGCTAACTCTTGAATAACTGGACCCCCAGGATAACCCAAACCCATCATTTTTGCTACTTTATCAAAACTCTCTCCAAAACTATCATCCATACTTTTGGCAATAGTTTTTATCTCTGTTAAACTCTTTACTTCCATTACTTGTGTATGCCCACCAGAAACAAGAAGAACAGTTAAAGGAAAGATAGTTTCTTTTTCTATAAAAAGAGAGTAAATATGACCAATAAGATGATTCACTCCGATAATAGGAATATCTAAAGCGATAGAGATAGCTTTAGCCATAGTTATCCCTTCTATAAGAGTAACGGCTAAACCCGGAGTTGATGTTACTGCAACTGCTTTTAAATCTTTAAAATAGGGTTCACACTGTTCTAATATTTTAGGCAAAGCTTCCGCATGTAAACGAGCTGCAAGTTCTGGAACTACTCCACCATATACGGAGTGTTCTAACTCTTGAGATATTTTTTTATGAAAAAGGAGCTTATTTGTAGTTATCTCTGTGATAGATATTGCACTATCGTCACAGCTACTCTCTATACTTAGTATCATTTTCAACCTTTTGAAGATTATTTGTTAATCATATTTTAACACAATCTGATATAATTTTTTTGGATGAAAAAGCTATTAAAAAGGAGTTATTACTTATTGTATATAAATTTTTATGATAAAATACAAGATATTATCTTACTTTTCTAAAGGGAACTATGTACTATTTATTCTTACTATTTATAGCTTTATCTTCACAGCTTTTTTCACAAACTATTCATTCGAGTGTTTCAACATATTATGAAACTAAAAACTTTACTAACTCTATTCAAAAACAAGATGCAATTGTATATGGAGTTGGTGCAGATATTCACTATAATCATTCAGCTTATAAACTTATATATGAAAAAGGGGATACCGCGACAAAACAACCTCCTTTACAAGAAGATTTACAAACGGAAAAACTATTTTTAAAATATGTTTATAAGTTTAATGATAGTTTTGAAATCAATTTTAATTATATAAATATTTTAAATGACAATATAGCGATAACTGATGGTGGTCAAACGTATGGTGCAGGTTTAACATATCATAAAGAGGGATTAGTTGCTAATTTTACACAGTTTTATACCGATTATGAAGATTTTGATACCTATCAAAGTGATTTAAAAATTGATTATAAAACAAAGGTAAAAGGTGTGAAAGTAAAATTAACATCTATTATAAAGTATATAGATATTGATGAAGAAAATAAAAATGGATTTACAGCTAATGCACAAGATAGTTATTTAACAGCAGGTTTTAAATTTCATCTTCATCATAGTGGCTATCATTTTGGTTCAGCTCTTTATCTAGGTAAAAGAACTTTTGCAATAATGGACGATGGCTCAAAAATACAGCATCATGCAATGGAGTTTGATAGAACCTATGCTATTGGAGTTGGAAAAAATATATCTGATTTTGTTGTACGTTTACAGTATATCTATGCAAGAGCAACAGAACTTGCTAAAAAACAGAGTGATGTAGAAGTTTCAACAACACGACTTGTGGCTAACTACAAGTTTTAAAAAATGAATTATCCAAATGAATGGACTCAAAAAGAGCTTCTGGAAAACAGAAGAATATTAGAAAAAGAGGGAGTAGAGATAGTTCTAGTAGATACTATCAACTCTCCTATCGAAAAAGCAAAAACAGTTTTATATAATCCCTTTGAGCTTCAAAAATATCCAAAAGGTACAGTCTTTGTATTTTATTGTGATAGTGGTAATGCCTCTTTAGATAGACTTAAAGAGTATAAAAAAAAATTTCCAGATTATCATTGTCTTTCTCTTAAAGGTGGTCGTGGATATTGGCGTAAGAATATGATGCTTATATAAATTAATATATTTAACAGCTCTTTGCTATAATAACAAAAATCCAAATTAAAGAATTTACAATGAACTTAACACACTTAGATGAAAACCAAAGACCAAAAATGGTTGATGTTTCAGATAAAAATCAAACAACAAGAGTTGCTGTAGCAAGTGGAATGATAGAGATGAGTCAAGAGGCTTATGATAATATTACTAAAGAGCAAAACAAAAAAGGTCCAGTGCTTCAAACTGCTGTTATAGCTGCTATTATGGGTGTAAAACAGACAAGTACACTTATCCCTATGTGTCATCCTTTAAACCTTAGTGGTATCAACTGTGATATTGATGAACTTCCTGATTTACCAGGTTTTAAATTGAGAGTAACTACAAAGCTAACAGGTCAAACAGGAGTAGAGATGGAAGCATTAACAGGAACAAGTATAGGTCTTTTAACTATATATGATATGGTAAAAGCGATAGATAAAGGGATGGTAATTCATCGTGTTCAGCTAGAAGAAAAGTCAGGAGGGATAAATGGAGATTTTAAACGATAGAAAAGATAAAGTAGTTATAGAGTACCCAAGTGCATGGACATATAAACTTATAGGTCATGAAAAAGAGGCTATTAAAAAAGCTATTTATGATGTAATTATAAAAAGAGACCACTCTTTAAAACACTCAAACAATAGTAAAACAGGTAAGTATGTAAGTATGAATCTTGAATTAGTTATCATAAGTGATGAAGAGCGTAATTTTATATATGAAGCTTTTAAAGCACATCAAAATATTAAAATGGTTTTATAAAAATTAACATTTTTAGTTATTTTTTAATTAAATGATACATCTTGTTCTTAAAATGTCTTTTTTATATCACTTTAAGATGTTATTAACATATAATCTTTTATAATTTTTTTACTAAAAATTATAAATATATTATAAATAATAATAATAATAATAATAATAATTCTTCTTCTTCTTAAAGGGATACAATATGAAAAAAACAATTAAATTAGCTGTAGTAGCTGTAGTAGCATTAGGTTCAACATCAGCATTTGCAACTAATGGTTCAGTTTTAATAGCTACTGGTGCAAAAGCACGAGCTATGGGGGGTACTGGCATTGGTGTTATTCATGGTGCAGAATCTATTCTTGCTAATGTTGCTTTAATTACTTCAATAAAAGCAACAGAAGTCTCTTTTGGTGGTATGTTTTTTATGCCTGATGTTTCTAATACTAATGGTATTAATTTAGATTTTTCACGAGGTAGAACAGTTTCTGCTCCAAATTTTGGGAATGAATCAGGAAGAGGAGAAAGTGCCGCTGACTTAAATGCTATTCCTGAGGTTTCTATCGCTAGTAAAATGGGTGAAAACTTTTATATGGGTATAGGTATTTGGGGAACTGCTGGTATGGGTGTTGATTACCGTGGTAGTAAAAATCCAGGTCAAATGGAGATGGTTACAAACTTGCAACTTATGCAGTTTGCTCTTCCTTTAGCATATAAAATAGATAACTTGAGTGTTGGTATTACACCTGTACTTCAATATGGTTCTTTAGATATTAATTATAAAATGTCTTCTGCTCTTCAATCTGCTATGTATATGGGTAAAACTGGAGAATTACCTCCACAAACTCCTCAAGATAAAAATGTTGGTTCAGGTTTAGCCCAAGACCTTAAATTTGGTTTTAACTTAGGTGTAGCCTATCAAGTAGAAGGTTTTACTATTGGTGCAATGTATAAATCACAAATTGATATGTTTTATAAAGGTGTTTTAACATCAGCTATTGGAGAAATGGGTGTAGATTATAAAAATGATATTTTATCAACACCAGCAGAGATAGGTATCGGTTTTAGTTATGTGTATGCTAAAAATACATTTGCATTTGATTTTAAACAGATAAAGTGGGAAGATGCTAAAGGCTATCAAGATTTTAATTGGGAAAACCAAAATGTATTTGCTTTAGGCTATGAGTATAAGATGGACGGTATAGGTTTACGTTTAGGATATAACTATGCAAGTAGTCCAATTAGTGAACAAAAGAGAACAGTTAATACTCAAAATCAAGAAACAAATATAAATAGTGCAGGTCTTTCAGCTGGTGTAGTAAATACATTTAATACTTTAGGTTTCCCAGCTATAGTAGAATCTCATTATACAGTTGGTGGATGTTTTAGAATAGATGAACAGACGTCACTTGCAACAGCAGTAGTTTATGCACCAGAAACAGAAATAAATTATGATAACTTTTTAGGTCAAAAAAGTAAAACAACACATAGTCAAACAAGTGTAAGTTTTGATTTAGTATATAATTTTTAATTAAAACTATTTAAGATATAATCTCAACAAGGTACAAAGGCTTTATCGCTTTTGCACACTAAAACTAACTTTGAATTTTCCGATTACAAAGTTAATTTTAAGTTGAAACTTCGTCATAAGTTTCTCCTTTTGTTGATATGTGGTCTTATGAGGTGCTTCCAACACCTCTGCCACTTTAAATTAAACTTTTAAACCATAACTGCTTCGCGTTTACCCTCTTTAATCTCACCAATCAGATAAGAACCCTCAGCATCAGCTAAAACTTTTTCAACATTTGCATCTTCAACTACAAGTATCATTCCAACACCCATATTAAATGCTCTAAACATCTCTGCTCTATCAACATGAGGAGCCATTAATTCAAAAATAGGAAGAACTCTTACAGAATCCTCTTTTACTTCAGCCATCAAATTTTCAGGAAGAACACGTGGTAAGTTTTCAACAATTCCACCCCCTGTAATATGTGCCATCGCTACTATCTCATTTCTAAGTGCTTTAAAAGTTTTTACATAGATATTTGTAGGAGTTAAAAGAGTTTCAATTAATGGCTTACCATTAAAATCATCTTCAAATTTCATCTCCATCTTATCAAATAGAACTTTTCTAGCAAGAGAAAAACCGTTAGAGTGAAGACCTGAACTTGGAAGTGCTATCAGTTTATGACCAGCACGAACTAAAGAAACTCTATCCATCTCAGATTTTTCAGCAACACCTACGGCAAAACCAGCTAAATCGTAATCATCTTCAGAGTACATACCTGGCATCTCAGCAGTTTCCCCACCTATCAAAGCACACTCACTCTGAATACAACCCTCAGCGATACCTGCAACTACATTTGTAGCAATGTTTACATCAAGTTTACCCGTAGCATAGTAATCTAGGAAAAAAGATGGTGTTCCAAAGTTACATAAAAGGTCATTTACACACATAGCAACTAGGTCAATACCAACAGTGTTGTGAATACCACTATCGATAGCAAGTTTAAGTTTAGTACCCACTCCATCAGTAGCAGCAAGCATTACAGGCTCTTTAAAGCCACTAGGAAGTTCAAACGCTCCTGCAAAAGAACCGATACCACCTAATACACCTGGTATTTTAGTAGATTTAACAAGAGGTTTGATATTTTCAACGAAACTATTACCAGCGTCTATATCAACACCAGCATCTTTGTAACTAATTTGGCTCATTATGAACTCCATTTATAAAGTGGGAAATTATATCTTATGTGGGTTTAGAGGTGTGTTAAGGGGGGAATAGTCTTATATAGAGTTGTGCTATAATAATTCAAATATATTTTAAATAGGAAAGATATGGACATATCACAAAAACTACAAAGCTATTTTGAAACAGCTAATAATCATATAGTAATGATAAAAAAAGCACTCAAATATGTTAGACCGTACTACCCTTTAGAGAGTGATTTTAAAGAAAAAATAGAGGATGATATACTCTTTTTTGCACTTGATAGTTTAGTATTTCGGTTTGCAAAACTACAAGATTGGTTAGGACAAAAAATATTTAAAACATTCTTACAATATGAGGAGTATCCTGTTTCTGATATTAACTTTTTAGAGGTTATTAAAGTTTTAGAGAAAGAAAATATCTTAGATTTAGATATGTGGAGTGTTTTTAGAGGTATCCGAAATGAACTTGCTCATGATTATCCAGATTATGCAAAGATAGCTCAAAGTATCAATTTTATTATAATTCATAGTGATACTCTTATCTCTATTTCAACAAAATTAGAAACTCAATATCTTAAAATTAAAAAGCTAAAATAGTGAGATTAACAGACAATGAAAAACAGATTATTCAAAGAACAATCTATAAATATTTTGGAACTCAAATAAAAATATTTCTATTTGGAAGTCGTTTAGATGATTCTAAAAAAGGGGGAGATATTGACCTCTATATTTTACAAAAAACTCAAGAAGATACTACATATAAAAGATTACTTACAAAAGCAAAACTAGAAGAGCTACTTTATAAACCTATCGATTTAATAGTATCTAAAGAGATAAAAACTCTTATAGATGAAGAAGCTTTAAGAGGAGAAGAGATACTCCTCTAAAAGTTAAAACTACTTAGCTTGTTTTAAAATATTAGCTTTAGGAAAAATAAATGTAGATTGTCTAAATACTACGATTTTATCTTCATGACTAATAGCATAAGCTCTAATAGTGATAGGGATAATAGTATCTTTACTGTTATCATCAGCAAGAACTTCTGTTGTACGAAGAACAACAATCTTTTTCTTTTTTATATTTGGAACGGCTGTAAACTCTCTTGTTGGTTTAGCAATAATAATTTTACCTTCCATACCTTTTGGAGGGATAACTTCAAAGTAAAATTTCATCTTCTCATTTTGAGTATTTTGAAGTAGGAATTCATAGGCATTATCAACTCTTACTTTACCATCTGGTAATAGTTTTGTAGAGTAAAGACGAGTCTCTTTATTGATATTTAAAAGCATATTCTCTTTTGTACTTCCCATTACTCCAAGAATAACCATAAGACCTACAAGTAGTGCAATATATGCTAAAACTTTTCCACGGAAATATTGAGTTTTACCTTTTTGTTCTACTATTTCATAATCACTTGACCAAGTTACTAAAGACTCTTTACCAAGTTTACCCATAACAGTTGTACAAGCATCAACACACTCTAAACAGTTGATACACTCTAGTTGAAGACCTTGACGAATATCTATTCCTGTAGGACATACTGTTACACAAGACTCACACGCTGTACATTCAGCATTAGGTTGAGCCGATACTATATCTTTTTGTTTTGAGTATTGTTTATCGTGACCATCATAAATTTTACCACCTCTATGCTCATTATAAAGTGCCATAATTGTATGCTCATCATATAAAACTGATTGAACACGTGAATAGGGACATACATAGATACAAAAATTCTCTTTCATAAATACAATATCATAAATTAAAAATGCAGCAATACCAAGAACTGTACCAAATAGAGTCCAATGATTACTGAAATCTGTTAAATATGTAAAAAAATCTTCTGGTGGAACAAAGAACCATAAAAAGTCAGCACCTGCAATAAGAGCTAAAATACTCCACATAAAAATAGCAATAGCTTTTTTAACCTTGTTTTCTGTCTTAGACATATCAGGTTCTTTCTGTTTATTTTTAATACGACCTCTAAGACCTAAAATTTTAGTCTCAATTAAATCACGATAAATAACACGAAAAACAGTCTGAGGACAAATCCACCCACAAAACACACGACCACCCATAACAGTCATACCAAATATTCCTAAGAACATTAGCATTAACAAGAAAGGCATCAAATAAAGCTCTTGCATATCATACTGAACAAAGGCAAGGTGTAGTTTTAGTTTATCAAAACTTAGTAGAAAAAAGTGATTTCCCTCTATTGTTATCCATGGTAATACCAATGCAATAATCGTTGCAAATACATACGCATAATAACGTTTAATTCTCCACGGTGTAGGTATCTCTATACCTTTTGTTTTTCCACTCATTTTATACTCCAATATTTTTTTATGCTGGACAGCTAATTGTACTAAGTACCTGCTTTTCAGCCTCTTCTTGTGATTTTACTAAAAGTGAACCAAATGCTACTTGTTTTAATTCACGTGACTCTATATAATCTTTTAATGAACTTCGACTCACATCTAAAAGACGTGCCATCTCACTTACACTCCTTTTCTCTTTGATAAACTGAAGAATTTTATTCATATATTTATCGAACTTAGAGTTAGAGCGACTCCCTTTAGGTCTTCCTATAACTTTTTTAGATTCATTTTGCATCTGTTGGCGTAGTTGGTCAATTAAACCAAGAACAAGCATTACACTACTTTGTTTTGAAATAATTACAGATTGTTTTATCAAATGGATACTAAAGTTATTTTTAAAAAGGCAAGAGAACATTTGAATTAAATCTTCCATATTTGTACTCAGTACCCAAATATCATAGACTAAAAGTGTTGAACTTTGATGATTTTGAAAGTAATCTGTTACATGTGAACGATTAGAGAGACGTTTATTTTGAGAAGTTTGATCGATAAACTCATCATCGATTACAATATTTTTTGACATAGCATACGAGTTTATCAACTGGATTTGGTCGTGTGCTGCATCAAAATATTTATCTGGACGTATATAAGCAACTATCATTTAACGATTAAACCTCTCTTGTTAGTGATTTTCATCGTCATTATACAAAAAGTGACGGTTTAAGTCAATGGGTTTCATACTTAAACCGTCATATTTAAAAATCATTACCAACCTATACCTATTCTAGCGATATATCTTCTATCAGTAATAGAGGTAGTAGCATCACCAATCTCTTCTTGATATGTTGCAAAATTGAGTTTAATAATTGTAAAATCTAAATCAACCCCTGCTGTATACGCACTTTGATAGAGACCTAAATTTAAAGTTGTAGATAACCACATAGTATCTAAAAGACCTATACTTGTACCAATACGTAAATTTTTCATAAAACTTGATGAATCATAATCTTTATATATTACATCATCATTTTCATTGTAATCATATACACGAAGTTGATTAGCACCTAAAATATCTACATAATCAACAGCAAAAACAAATTTACTAATATAGGAAACTTCAGGAGAGATAGAAGCACCGATATTAACAGTCATTGGCTGACCACCATAGTTATCATCCATCTCTAATGAACCAATATTTAAGATACTAAATGCGATAGCTGGATGCCAAAAATTGTCATTAAATGGTTTATAAATTGCACCTATATCTATGCCATATCCTGAAGATTTTTCTTCATATCTATCTTGAAATTTATCTGAAATCTCTTCATCATCATCTGTTATAAGTTCAGATATTCCAAGTGTACCTTCATAAGATTGTTGAGATATATATTTAAAACTCATACCAATATCAAGTCTCCCTATCTCCGTATCATAGGGTTTCGCAATACCTACGACAACACCACCATAAGCTCTTGATGTTGTTTCTAATAACTCACCATTTGAACTCCCATTTCCATGAGCCATAATATTTATATCTGAAGCTGCTAAAAGACCTATACTCCAAGCGAACATATCTGAATTTTTAGAGATAGACATATAGTTATCTATACCAAAATGAAAATGCTCTCCAGAATACTTAGCCAATACATCTGCCATAGCTTCAGTTTCATCTTCTGCATCACTAGCAGTATCTAAATCATCTGCAAAATTTTGAATTTCAGAGGAAGCAGACACACCTAAACTAAGTATATCTACAACAAAACCATGCTCTTTATTGATATTTGTAAGTCCTGCTGGGTTTGAAAAAACTGATGTTGAGTAACTACCAACAGCAATATTTGCCCCACCCATTCCCATAATACGAGGGTCTTTATAGAGATAAGCCTGTTCAGCATACATAGCCATAAGTGAAGTTGTTGCACCTAATAAACCTAATGTTATTACTTTTTTCATCTTTATATCCTCTTAGTTGTTTTGTTCATTAAGATAATTAACAATATCTTGTTCTGTAATAGTTTCATTTGAAGATTTACCCGAACTTGCTAAAACTTCCTTTTTAAATTCATTAATATCATCTTGCATATCATCATCATTTGCTGCACCACTAATTGCATCAACACCATTATTAAGTGCATCTGCAAGTATTGCACCTGTTGTTAGTTCTTTTGTATTAGGATCTTCATTTACTGGACAGATATGATAATCTGAATTAGTTGTATTATCTTCTCTTGTTGAAAAATCTTCTAGTGAACAATACCCTTTTGTAATAACCGTAGATGTATCAGTTAAAAGATATTCAAAAGGTTTTCCATTTGTTGTAACTTCTATTTTTTTATAAGAAAGTTTACTTGCAAATGTTAAATTGTCATCTAATACTTTTATTTGACAATCATTTTCTAAATTAAGGGCATATTCCATAGCACAAGTAGATGCTGTTAATTTATCATCTGTTCCTTCATTATCAAAAACTAAACCAATATCATCTGCGATATAACTAAAAGTAGTAGCTGTACTCATTACTTGACTCAATCCTTTAAATATACAAAGGTCTTTTTGTGAGTCAGATATATTATTATCATTACATTTATTCCCTACTACATTATCATAAGATGCTGTTGCATTTTGTAAATCTGCTAAAGGTGTTTTACTCTCTTTTGTAGCCTCTTCTATACTACTAATAAAAGCTCCAAAAGCATTTTCTTCATCATTACTATCTCCAATAACTTTTACCAAATCTGAAAGACTTAATCCTGCTCTACCCATATAAGCAGCACCAAGTGCTAAGTTTTCTTCATCGCTAACATTTGCACTCTTTGCTAGTTTAGAGATAACACCCTCATAATCAGCATTATCTAACATAACTTGAGTTTCTAAACGAGATTCACCTTCACTATCTCCATCACAAGCACTAAAAATTATAGCTATTGTCATTAATGAACTTATTAATAGTTTATTAATCATATTATATTCCTTGTATTTAAATTTATTTAATTATAACAGATACTATCTAATTAGCATATTTATATAGATAATTAACAATATTTTCTATTTTTACATCACTATCTCTACTATGCGTATCATTTAAAATTTCATCTTTGAATTTGCTAACACTCTCTATAAGTTCTGTATCTGTATTTGCTCCAACAATTACAGCTCCAACACCAGCATTAAATGAATCAACTAAAATATCATCGACAGTTAAATTTACAGGACATGGATAGTATGTTGAAGAGTTGTATTTTGGAGAGCTTTTATCGTAAATTCTAGTTGAAAAATCATCTAAGGTACAGTAGCCATTTGTCATAATTACCTCTTTTACATTATTGACAAAAGGTGAATCTGCTAAAAGAAATTGGAACTCTTCTTTCTCTGCATATACAACTATTCTATCATATATTTTTTCTGTTTCTATAAAAAAGAGAGGTTCTTTTTTTATAGGTTTTGGACACTCTGAGACACCATTAAAAGCATATTGCATAGCACATGAGGATGCTATAAGTTTACTATCTTTAGAGTTCTCTTTTAAGAGATTTGCTATATCTCCTGTAAGATAGTTAATTGCTGTAACACTCTGCATAATTTGAGAAAGTCCTTGGCTTAAACATATCTCTTTTTCGCTGTCAGTTAATCTGTATGTTGCATATTGAGAACATCTATCTCCCATAATTTTCATATAGTATTGTGTAGATTTATCAAAATTTTCAAGAGGAGTTTTACAACTTTTTGTACTTTGAGTGATAGCACTTGTAAGTTCTATAAATGAGTTTTCATTGTCATTGTCAAGAAGATAAATCTCTCTAATAATATTTTTAATAGTTAAACCTGAAAGACCTAAATAAGCAGTAGCTAAATTCAAATAATCTTCATTAGAATAAGCACTATTTTCTGTAGAGTTGATGACACCATTATAGTCACCATTATCTAACATCTCTTGAGTGCTTAATGTTGAGGTTTGTAAAGAACTCTCTTCTTGATCCGAATCACCGCATCCGATAAGAGTTAAAAGTATAAATAACAGAAGTAATTTTAATATATTTTTCATATAGACCATTATAACACAAATACTTTTTATGCTAAAATTCCTATAAATTATCCCAACATAAAAGCTAATAATATGACAACAAAACAATATATCCTCCAAACAATCAAAAAGCGTCCACTCATCATAGATGGTGCAATGGGTACACAACTTCAACAGCGTGATGATAAAATTCCTGAATCTGCTTGGGAAGGAAATGAGGGGTGTAATGAACTCTTAAATGTTACGTGTCCTGAAGTTTTAAGTGAAATATTTTCAGCCTATTTAACAAGTGGTGCAGATTTTATCACAACCAATACATTTGGTTCATTCTCTTGGGTGTTAGATGAGTATGATATTGGTCACCGTGCCTATGAACTTACTAAAGCTGGAACAGAGTTAGTAAAAAAAGAGTGTGAAAAATTTAGCACTCCTGAACACCCTCGTTTTGTGCTTGGTTCAGTAGGTCCAGGGACAAAACTTCCCTCTTTAGGGCATATCACTTATGATGAGATGTTTGAGGGATATACAGAGTTCTGTTTAGCATTAATAGATGGTGGTGTTGATATTTTTCTCATCGAAACAGCACAAGACCCTTTACAGATAAAGTCGGCACTTCATGCTATTCAAGAAGCCAATAGACAACGTAATGTTGATATTCCTATTATGGTTTCTGTTACTATTGAGTTAAGTGGAACTATGCTTATTGGGACAGATGCCGAGACTATTGCAACTATTTTAGAGCCTTTTGATATTTTAAGTCTTGGTTTTAACTGTGGGACTGGACCTGCTCAAGTTTTAAAACATGTAAAAACATTAAGTGAGTTATGGAGCAAACCTATAAGCGTTCACTCAAATGCTGGACTTCCTCAAAACCGTGGGGGATATACTTACTATCCGATGGGTCCTGATGAATTTGTGGTTCAGCAAAGTAAATTTTTAGAGTACGATGGAGTAAGTTTTTTAGGGGGTTGTTGTGGTACAACGCCTCAGCATATTCGTGCATTAGTAAATGCAACTCAAAATATCACTCCAAAAGAGGCAACAGGTTCTCACCCTAACTCAGTAGCTTCACTTTTTAACACCGTAGAACTCAAACAGCAACCTGCACCTCTTCTAATGGGAGAGCGTTCTAATGCAACAGGTTCAAAAGCCTTTAGAGAACTTCTTTTAGCAGAAAACTATGAGGGAACGTTAAGTGTAGCACAACAGCAAGTAAGAGCAGGTGCTCACGTCATAGATGTTAATGTTGGATTTGCAGGGCGTGATGAAACTAAAGATATGAATGAAGTTATGGGAATGTATAATCAAAAAATTGCACTTCCTCTTATGCCCGATTCGACACAAACAAGTGGATTAGAAACAGCTCTAAAAAATATTGGTGGAAAACCTATCTTAAACTCTGTAAATCTTGAAGATGGAGAGCCTAAATTTGATGAAGTCTGTTCTTTAGCCAAAAAATATGGAACGTCTTTAGTTTGTTTGACTATTGATGAGGTGGGAATGGCTAAAACAGTAGAAGATAAACTCAAAGTAGCCGATAGAATTATCGACCTCGCAACCAATCGCCATAAACTCAAAAAAGAGGATTTAATCTTTGATGTCCTTACTTTTACTCTTGCTAGTGGAGATGAGGAGTATTGGGATGCTGGTATAAATACTATTGAGGCTATTCGCGCTCTTCGTAAAAAACACCCAGAAGTAAGTGCTACTTTAGGACTCTCAAATATCTCTTTTGGACTTGATAAAGATGCACGTCCCTATTTAAACTCTATGTTTTTACATCACTGTATAGAAGCAGGATTAACTTCTGTAATTATCAACGTAAAACATATTATCCCTATCAATAAAATATCCAAAGAAGACCAAACAATCTGTGATGACTTGATTTTTAATCGCAAACCAAATGGAGAAGCACTTTTTACTTTTATAGAACATTTTAGTACAAAAGAGGCGATAGATACCTCTGCTGATGATACCGAATATTTAGCGATGAGCGATGAAAAGAAGATAGCAAAACTTCTAATGGACGGCGATAAAGAGAGAATGATACCTTTAGTAGAAAAGGTACGCCATACAATCGCCCCTGAAAAAATTGTAAATGAGATTTTAATAGATGCTATGAAAGTAGTAGGCGAACTCTTCGGAAGTGGACAGATGCAACTTCCTTTTGTGCTTCAAAGTGCTGAAACTATGAAAAAAACAGTTGACCACTTAAACCCCTATCTTCCTAAAATAGAAAAAGCAGTAGATACAACTTTAGCCCTTGGAACTGTAAAAGGGGACGTTCACGATGTTGGGAAAAATCTTGTAGATATTATCCTCTCAAATAACGGTTTTAAAGTCAATAATCTTGGTATAAAAGTAGAGTTAGAAGATTTTATACAAGCTACTAAAGATGGGCATATAAGCGCATTTGGAATGAGTGGACTTTTAGTAAAATCAACACAAGTGATGCAAGAAAATCTTAAAGCACTTAAAGCAGAGGGGATAGCGATACCTGTTCTTTTAGGTGGTGCTGCGCTTACAAGAACATTTATAGATGATTTTTGTCGCCCATTTTATGATGGACCTATCTTTTATTGTAAAGATGCTTTTGATGGGGTTACGGCTATGAGTCGTATTGAAGCTGGAAATTTTGATACTGATTTACACGGGAAAGATAAAGAAGAGAAAGTAGTAAAAGTGAAAAAAGAGATAGTTATCCCCCCTTTTGAAGAGATAAAAATGCCCTCTCGTGATGTAAAAATACCCACACCTCCATTTTGGGGACGCCGTGAGATAAAACTAACAGAGCAACAGATAGAGATGGCTTTTGAGTGGATAAATCATAAAATTCTTTTTAAATCTCGTTGGGGTTATAGCTCAAAAGGGAAAACAAAAGAGGAATATCAAAAGCAAGTAGATACGATTATTCTTCCTGCTTATGAGGAGTTAAAAAGAAGATTTATAGATGAGAAACTATTTGAACCAACAATTATTTATGGCTATTACAGATGTCGTAGTGATGACACAAAACTGAATATTTATGAAGATGGCGAGATAACACAAACATTTAATTTCCCACGACAAAGTAAAAAACCACACAGAGCATTAAGTGATTTTTTTCATAGTGATAAAGATGATGTAATAGCATTAAGTTGTGTAAGTGCAGGGGCAAAACTAAGTGAAGTGGAGCGTGAAATATATGCAAAAGGAAACTACACAGAATATTATCAATTTCACGGTTTAGGCGTTGAGTTAGCCGAAGCGTTAGCAGAGATAGCCCATAAACAGATACGATTAGACCTTAATATAGCAAGTGAAGATGAGGGAAACAGTTTATCCGATGTAAGAATGAATAGATATGAGGGGTGCAGATACTCATTTGGGTATGCAGCGTGTCCAGATTTAGAGTCTAATCGTCCATTGTTTGACTTGTTAAAACCTGAGGAGTTTGGGATAGAGTTGAGTGAAACTTTTCAGATTCATCCTGAGCAGAGTACTAGTGCTTTGGTTGTTTATCATCCTAGTGCAACTTATTATAATCTTTAGCTATAATTCCCCATCACTAATTTCAAAGGAAAATTATGGCTTTTTCAGTTCAAAATCGTAAAGGAACAATAAACGGTATCATATTTGTAGCTATTTTCGCACTAGCTGCAACTATGCTATCTACTATTGATTTTATTCAAGTATTAGGTATTTCACCTCTTGTTATAGGTATCGTGATGGGTATCTTTTATGCAAATACACTTCACAATCAAGTTCCATCAGAATGGGGAACTGGTATCACTTTTTCTGCTAAAAAAATATTACGTTTTGCTATCGTTTTTTATGGTTTTCGTATCACTTTTCAACAGATTGCAGAGGTAGGAATGGATGGATTTTTAGTTTCTTTGATTATGCTAAGTTCAACATTTATTATCGGTACATATTTAGGGTATAAAGTTTTTAAAATGGATAGAGATACATCTATGCTTACCGCATCAGGTGCTTCTGTTTGTGGAGCTGCCGCAGTTTTGGCAACTGAACCAGTTTTAAAATCAGAGGAGCATAAGACTGCTATTGCTGTTTCTATGGTTGTTCTTTTTGGAACTATCTCTATGTTTTTATATCCTGTAATGTATGCAACTATCATCGAACCTGCAACAGGATTTTTACACATGACGCCTCAACAGTTTGGTATCTATGTCGGTGGAACTATTCATGAAGTAGCTCAAGTAGTAGCTGTTCCTGCTTCAATACAAGGTGCTCCTGCTGATATGGCTAACTCTGCTGTTATTGTAAAGATGACGAGAGTTATTATGATTGCACCTTTACTTATTATTTTAGGTTTGTATCTCTCTTATGAAGCTAAAAAAAATGGAACTGTTGGAGAAAAAGTAAAGTTAGTTATCCCTTGGTTTGCAGTTTATTTTATAGCTATGGCAGGGTTTAATTCACTTCAAATCGTTCCACAAGGTATAGTAAATACTATAAATGAGATAGACACTTTTTTACTTACAATGGCTATGACTGCTCTTGGTATGGGAACACGATTTGCAAAGTTTAAAGGTCTTGGTTTAGCACCTGTTTATACAGCATTAGGTATGTTTGTATGGTTAGTTATTGGTGGCTTTATTATTACCAAGTTAGTAACTATTTTTTAGTATTTGTACCAATTTAAGTATCTCATTTAAGAAAAAAATTATATAATTTTATTAGTTTTAATCAAAGGAGTCCTAAAGAATGTCTAATATTCCAAATACACTTAACTCTTTTTGGCTCTGGCGTGAAGTATCATCAAAACTTGGTGTATCAAATCCAGCCTATAAATATTGGAAAAAAACACCAAATATAAAATTAAATAATAAATATATTTTCATTCAAAAAAAGACTCTTCCTTCAAAACATGAATATATAGAATCAACTCTTACAGATTTGTCAGGCTATCTTCCTATAAAATTTGCCTCAGACCAGCTTCATGTGAATGAACATATTTTTTCTTATGAAAAGATGAAGCTTTATAAAGAGTTTGATTATAAATTTGTAGAAGATGTAAAGTTTGTAAATATTAAAAAGTTTTTTAGAGAAAATGGGATAATAGTTTCAAAAAATTCTATTATTCAACTTGGTAAAATTAAAGATTTAGAGTTTGATGTTACTTCAACTTTTTACAATCTTAAAAATGATTATGGCATTATGGTTTACAATTAAATGGATAGTTTTTTTATAGAGTTTCGTGATCCATTATTTGGAATTATTGTCTTTTTTGTATTGGTATTTGTTATCACATTCCTATCTTATTGGTGGGGACGTTATAAATATCAAGAGAGTTCAAAAGATTTAGATAATTTTTTAAAGGGGTTTAATTCTCTTCCATCTCAAGATGAACTCAATATATTTATTGGTAATGGGGAACTCTCCAAACAGTCTTGGTTACTTTTAGCAAATACATATTTTAATAATGGTGATTATGAAAAAAGTATAGATATTTATAGTGAACTTTTGAAAAATTCAGACCTTTTAGCATCAAGAAATATTATGCTACTGCTAGGAAAAACTTACTTTAAAGCTGGTTTTTTAGAACGTTCTAAACAGATATTTTTAGAAATTTTAAAAAATACTCCACGAACACCAGAAGCTTTACAAGAGCTTCTTTTAGTATATGAAAATCTTAGAGACTATAAATCTGCATTAGATGTTTTAGAATCACTTGAAGAGTTACAAGAAGATATTATTAAAGATAGTAGCTATTTTCAAGCTTTAGCAATTATTCATGATACAAAAAAACCAGCTGAAATAAAAATAGAAGGATTATTGAAAATTTATAAACAAAATCATATTTTGACATATATGATTTTTGAGTTTCTATTTCGTACAGATATCAAACAGGCTTGGAAAAATTTTGATATTACGAAGAGTGAACTTTTAGTAGATATTTTATGGGGTATTGATAAAAAAGATTTGGATTTTGATATAATTTCAAGTAGTGATTTTTTAACTCAACTCTATAGTGCAAGAGGTGATTTAGAAACAGCACAAGAAAGCTTAGTTTTTGAATTTGACCTACTTATCAATCTGAAAAGTAGTGTGAATGTAACACTAAGTTTTGAATATGTGTGTAACAGTTGTCAGCAAAATTATCCATTTGCATTTAATCGTTGTAGTCATTGTCATAATATAGATACTCAAAATATAGAGTTTAGTTTGACAAAAGATTATTATAGAGATTTTGGACAAGAGAATAACTCTTTTCAATAGTCTACTTAGAATGAGGGAACAATGAAAAAAAATATTGAAGCTTTAGAGAAAGCCTTACATTATAAATTTAAAGATGAGAAGCTTATTATCGAAGCGCTGACACATAAGAGTTATAAACAGCCCTACGATAATGAGCGCTTAGAGTTTTTAGGTGATGCTATTTTAGACCTTATTGTTGGAGAATACTTATATAAGAGATTTTCAAAATCAGATGAGGGAAATTTATCTAAAATCAGAGCATCTTTAGTGAATGAAGCGGGATTTGATAAACTTGCTCGAGACCTTAATCTTGGTTCATATATATATCTTTCAAATGCTGAAGAAAATAATGGTGGACGTGAAAAATCATCCCTTCTTTCAAATGCATTTGAAGCGGTAATAGGAGCTATATATTTAGAATCAGGTTTAGAAGTAGCTTCTAAAATAGCGATAAGACTTATAGAAAAAAATCATGAAGATATTTCACTTGATTCACTTTTTAGAGATTTTAAAACTACATTACAAGAGTTGACTCAAGCACAATTTGGAATAACACCAGAGTATAAAGTGATTGCAAGTCGTGGACCAGATCATCTTAAAGAGTTTGAGGTTGCTGTTTTTATAGAGGGTAAAGAGTATTCAAGGGCTATTGGTAAAAGTAAAAAAATAGCACAACAAGAATCAGCAAAAGTTGCGATTGATCTGTTAAAAGAGGAAAAATAATGAATAGTTTTGGACAAAAATTACGATTTAGCACCTTTGGTGAATCCCATGGAACAGCACTAGGTTGTTTATTGGATGGTGTTCCTGCTGGACTTAAAATAGATGAAGAGTATATTCAAAGTGAACTTGACCGTAGAAAACCTGGAAAAACAGAGTTTGAAACTGCTAGAAAAGAGGCTGATAAAGTTGAAATTTTAAGTGGTGTTTTTGAGGGTTTAAGTACAGGTACTCCTATCGCTATGATTATTTACAATACAAATCAAAAATCTCGTGATTATTCAAATATAAAAGATGTATTTCGACCAGGTCATGCTGATTTTACCTATTTTCATAAATATGGTTTAAGAGATTATCGTGGTGGTGGACGTTCATCTGCACGTGAAACTGCGGCTAGAGTTGCTGCTGGTGCTATCGCAAAACTTATGTTAGATACACTTGATATAGAGATTTTAAGTGGAATCAGTGAAGTTCATGGTATTAAAGCTGAAAATTTTAATTATGAAGGTGCAAAAGAGAGTTTAATCTATGCACTTGATATAGATAAAGAGCAAGAGCAAAAAGATGCTATCTTACAAGCTAAAGCTGAACATGACTCTGTTGGTGGTGTTTCTCGTGTTTTAATTAAAGGAACACCTAAAGGATTAGGACAACCACTTTATTATAAACTTGATGCAGTTTTAGCAGATGCTATGATGGGTATAAATGCTGTAAAAGCGGTAGAGATAGGGGATGGAATTTTGAGTGCTACTACTTTAGGTTCTCAAAATAATGATGAGATTCGTAATGATGGTTTTGAGTCAAATCACGCAGGGGGTATTCTTGGTGGGATTAGTAATGGTGAAGATATAATTTTAAATGTATATTTTAAACCTACTCCATCTATTTTTAAAGAGCAACATACTGTAAATGAAAAAAATGAAGATATAGATTTTTCATTAAAAGGACGTCATGACCCTTGTGTAGCGATACGCGGAACAGTTGTATGTGAATCTATGGCTGCTTTAGTAATAGCGGATATGCTTCTGTTAAATATGGGGTCAAACATAAATGGTTTTACTAAATATTATAAAGATTAAAAGGGAGATAAATAATGTCAATTTATAAGGATACAAATAGTGATGAGTGGTTTTTTGAAGCAGATTCATATATATTGAGTGAAACTGATGATAAAGGTATTATTATATATGCAAATGAGATTTTTTATGAGATAGCTGGTTATATTCAAGATGAATTGATTGGTGAACCTCATAATGTAATTCGTCATCCAGATATGCCACGTATCGCTTTTAAAGGTTTATGGGATGATATTCAATCAAAAGGATTTTGGACAGGAACCGTTAAAAACCTGAGAAAAGATGGTGGTTACTATTGGGTTCAGGCAACAGTTTTGAAAAAAGTAGCGAGTGATGGAAAAGTAACTTATCTCTCTATAAGACGTGTTCCTGTACGAGCAACAGTGGAAGCTTGTATCTCTCTTTATGCAGAGCTAAGAGCTTCTGAATAAAATTAAAATTAGGAATTAAAAAAAATATGAATACAATTAAAAAATGCCTTTTCCCAGCAGCAGGATATGGAACAAGATTTCTTCCTGCAACTAAAGCTATTCCTAAAGAGATGTTACCTGTTTTAACGAAACCCCTTTTACAGTATGGTGTAGAAGAAGCTATTGAAGCGGATATGGACACTATGGCAATTGTAACGGGACGTGGAAAGCGTAGTATCGAGGATCATTTTGATATCTCTTATGAGTTAGAACATCAGATAAAGGGTACAGCAAAAGAGCATTATCTCACAGAGATTAGAGATGTCATTAAAAATTGTACTTTTTCATATACTAGACAAGTAGAGATGAAAGGTTTAGGACATGCTATTTTAACTGGTCAAACTCTTATCGGAGATGAAGCCTTTGCTGTTATTTTAGCAGATGATTTGTGTGATAATGATGGTGAAGCAGTATTATCTCAGATGACTAAACTATATGAAAAATATCCAGACTGTTGTATCGTTGCAATAGAAGAGATACCTAAAGAGCATACAAATAAGTATGGTGTAATTGCAGGAGAGTTAATAGAAGATAATCTATATAGAGTAAATGATATGGTAGAGAAACCAGACCCTAAAGATGCTCCATCAAATCTTGCTATTATTGGAAGATATATTCTTATTCCTGAGATATTTGATGTTATTAAAGAGACTAAACCTGGTAAAGGTGGAGAGATACAGATAACAGATGCTCTTTTAACTTTAGCAAAACAGGATAAAGTCTTAGCCTATAAATTTGAAGGTAAAAGATTTGATTGTGGTAGTGTTGATGGTTTTGTAGAGGCTACTAACTATTTTTATAGTAAAGAAAAAAATTGATAACAATACACCTTCAAATAGAAGAGGATTATATAGAAACCTTTATGATGACACTACCAAAAGATAAAGTGATAGTAATAGAGGAAAATTTTAAAGAAAATAAAGAACTTTTAAAAGATTCATTACTATCTTATCAAAAAGAAAATCAAGAGTTTATACCCTATTATGATAGTATGAAAAATATAGATACTTGGTTTGAAGAGAAGCATAAATAATGAAAATACTAACTTCTAAACTTTATGAACAACAGCTCAAAGATATTTTAAATCTGATTGCCAAACAGGATATTAAGTCAGCTAAAAATTTCAAAACTTATCTTGATACTATTATTTTAAATATGGAATCTAAAGAGAGAAAATATAAAAAATCTATCTATTTTGATGATGAAAATATTAAAGATATTACATTTCAAGGGTGTACAATCATCTTTTTTGTAGATAAAAGTAACAGTAGCTATCTTATTTTAGGAATCACTACAAAAAGTTAATAAACTTTTTTTTATATCAATTATCAAATTTTATTATTATTTGTCTATAAATATATTTAAAACAAATAATAGAAATAACAACTAAGATAATATGACGATTTAATATTAAAAAATTGTTATATTTCATCGTCAAACCTCCTATTATAGAGAGTTCCAAATGAATTCAGCATTAAGTAAATAATGGCATAATACTCTTACAAAATTACAATTTACTAAAGTAATATAAACTAACTAAGGAGAAATAATGGATAATAAAAAATCTGAAAAAGATTTAGAACTATCATCAAGAAGAGATTTTTTTAGAAAAACAGCAGTTCTTGGTGCTAGTGCATTAGCAGGAACAAGCCTTGTTGCATCTCAGGATGATTTAGCGATTATGCATCATGTTCCATGGGGACAAAAATGGGGAGATCCAGTAACTAAGAATACTTATGGTATCCCATCTGCTTATGAGCATAATAATACTAGACGTGTTACTAAGCTTCTTGCTTCTGGTAACTTTAGAGCTTCTATTGCTGTTACTCCTATTCATGAATCTGAAGGTATCATTACTCCAAATGGACTTTTCTTTTCTCGTTCACATGGTGGCACAGCTCATATTGACCCTAAAGAGTATCGTTTAATGATTCATGGTTTAGTTGAAAAGCCTATCGTTCTAACTCTTGACCAGCTTAAACGTTATCCAAGTGTTACTCGTACTCACTTTATCGAATGTCCTGCCAATGGTGGACAAGAGTGGAGAGGACCACAGTTTAACTCTTTACAATTTTCTAAAGGTTTTATGGCTTCTGCTGAGTGGACTGGTGTTTACATCAAAACTATTCTTGAAGATTTAGGTCTTAAACCAGATGCTAGATGGATGCTTGCAGAGGGTTCTGATAACTCTGAAATGGGACGTTCTGTTCCAGTTGAGAAAGTTCTTGATGATGCGATGATTGTTTGGGGACAAAATGGTGAAGCATTGCGTCCAGAGCAAGGTTATCCAGTAAGATTATTACTTCCAGGTTGGGAAGGAAACTTATGTGTTAAATGGTTAAAGCGTTTAGATTTTGCTTCTGAGCCATGGTATTCTAAAGAGGAAACTTCTAAATATACTGCTCTTAAACCAACAGGTAAAGCTATCCAACATTTCTATGCAAATGAAGTAAACTCAACAGTAGTTTCTCCATCTCCAGAAAAACCTTGGACAGATCTGAAAGCTGGTGATGTTGTAGAGATTGAAGGTCTTGCATGGTCTGGTATGGGTACTATTACTTTAGTAGATATATCATTTGATGGTGGAAGAACATATCAACAAGCAAATCTTAAAGGTTTAGTATTACCTAAATCATGGACTCGTTGGTCTTATATGTTTACTATTCCTAAAAATTTCCAACTTAATGGAAAACAACTATTACTTACATCTCGTGCAATGGATGATGCTGGTTATATTCAACCAACAATTGATCAAGAGACAAAAGTTATGGGTGTTGAGTCTGTATACCATAGAAATGGTGTTGAGACTTGGGAAGTTACAGCAACAGGAGAGGTAAATCATGTTCAAATTAGATCGTAAATCAATAATCTCTGCTTCAATAGCAGTAACAGTAGCCTTTTCTGCAAACTGTATTGCTAGTGATACTCTTCCAAGTATTGATGGTGGAGTTAAATACCCTGTTATAAATGGTAAAACTGGTCCATATATGGTTAATCCTCAAGCTATCGGTATGAAGATTAACAATGGTCGTAAACCAACTGCAAATGAATTAGTTGCATGGGATAAAGATGTTATGCCTGATGGTACTGGTCTTCCAGAGGGTCAAGGTACTGCTGAAGAGGGTGAAGAACTCTATGAAGAAAAGTGTGTTATGTGTCACGGTGACTTTGGTTCAGGTGGTGGCGGTTATCCAGCACTTTCTAAAGGTAATGCTGTTGAGCTACAAGAGACTTTAACTAACAACAGATACCAAGATCCAGAAGCTGATGGTCCTACACGTGTATTTGGTTCATATTGGCCAAAAGCCAGTACTATGTGGTGGTACATTAAAGATGGTATGCCTCATACAAAATCTAAAACTCTTTCAAATAATGAAACTTATGCACTTTCTGCTTATATGTTAAATATTAATGAGATGGAGATTGATGGTGTTGAAGTTGATGAAGAGTATGTTCTTGACCGTGAGAAATTCTTAAAAATCAAAATGCCAAATAGAGATGGTTTTGAACCAAATATTGATGGTCCAACAGGTCCTGCTGATGTTCGTAAATTTTATGAAAATCCTGCAAACTTTGGTGCTATTAAAGTAAAAGCAAAAGAGCGTTGTATGACAAACTGTCAAGATAAAACTGCTAAAACTGTTTATATCCAAAATGGTGGTATCTCTGATTTTCATCCTCCAATGTCAGTTTCAAGAGATTTACCAGTAAAATCTGCGAGTGATATGGGCTTTAATGTAGTAGCTTCTTATGAGAATAACTGTATGCCATGTCATGGTGCTGAAGGTATGGGAGCTCCTGTTATTGGAGATAAAGATGCATGGTCTGCCCTAGTCTCAACTAAAGGTCTTGATAAAGTTTATAAAAACGGTATCGACGGTCTTAACGGTATGCCAGCGAAAGGTGGTGCTAGTATTAGTGATGAGGAATTTAAACTATTAGTTGATTATATGATCGACCATAGTAAATAATAAAAGGAATAATTATGGAAAGAAGAAAATTTTTAAGTTTAACTCTAGGTGCATTAGTTCTAGCTGTTGCACCAGCTAGTGTAAGAGCGGAAGATTATAGAAAATTAAAACCAACAGTATGGACTGCTCATACAGTTGAAGACGCTATTAAAAATATGTACGGTACGACTTCTACTATTGAAGAGGGTGTTAAATTAACTGCTCCTAAAGTAGCGAGTAATGGTGGTGCTGTTCCAGTTACTTTTAGTACAAAAATTCCTGCTAAAACTATCGCTGTTTTCCAAGATGCAAATCCTGAAGCTGCTGTATGTGTTTTATCTATCGGTAAACATGATATAACTGAATATGCTATTAAAATTAAAATGGGTAAATCGGGAACTATTACAGTTATTGTTGAAGGTTTAGATGGAAAATTATACTCTGCTAAACAAACTTTAGATGTTGCACTTGGTGGTTGTGAAGGTTAATTCCTCCAACTAATTTATAGAAAAATATAAAGAAATAAAAGGAATATTTATGGCTGGTATTAAAGTAAAAGCAAAATTAAAAAATGGCGTAATTAGCGTTAAATGTATGGCTAAACATGCTATGAGTACATATAATCAAGCAGAGAAAAAAACGGGAAATAAAGATGATGCAAATTTTATTACTCATCTTACTGCTACATTAAAATCAAATGGTGATACAGTATTTGATATGTCAACAAGTCAATTTTTATCTAAAAACCCTATCTTTAAGTTTAAATTTAAAGATGCCCAAAAAGGTGATTACGTATTAATGGAATGGACAGACCGTAAAGGTAAAATAGGTAAAGGTAAAGGTAAAATTAAATAATTTTACTTATAAAAGAGAGGTTTTTAACTTCTCTTTTTTCTTAACTAGAGTATAAAGGAAAATCTGATGTTCAAATTAATATTAAAAAGTTTTCTTATTATTCTTACTCTTCAATTCACTCTTCAAGCAAGAGAAATAAACCTAAATACTATTATAGATACAGCAACAAAAACAGATAAACATCTTTTTGTATGGTTACATAAAACTGATTGTGGTTATTGTGAAAATATGAAAGAGTTTACTTTGCAAAATGATACTATAAAAGCCTTTATAGATAAAAACTTTATTTATGTGCATATTAATGTGTATGAAAAAGATACTGTTATTTATAAAAGTTTTCAAGGGAATGGACGGGAATTTGCAAAGAAGATAGGATATGACTTTTATCCAACATCTCTATTTTTTAATGAAAAAAAAGATCTAATACTTCCTGAAGTTGGTTATATAGATAATGAGATAAAATCTAATGAACAGAGATTTTTTACAATTTTAAATTATATATCTTCTAAATCTTATAAAAAAATGGATTATGAAGATTATGTTTTTGATATTCAAGAGGAACTTTAATGACAGATTCTAATATAGGTAAAGTTTTAGAACTTTTTATCTCTATCAAGGATAAAGATAGAAAGATGAGAGATGAGATTTTAGTAGATGAAGATGGAATTTTAGAAGATAAATTTTATGCAAAAAATAGAGAACGTTCTATCTTATTAACCTCAAACGATAGTTATAGACTTGCTAAAGATAATGATATTGAGGCTCAATATGGTAGTTTAGGAGAAAATATTTTAATAGATATTAACCCCTATCATTTAGTAGTTGGAGATAAAATTATTATTGGTAAACTTGAGTTAATTATTACTCAAAACTGTACTATCTGTAACTCATTGTCAAAAGTAGATGAAAAACTTCCTGCTATTTTAAAGTGTGATAGAGGTATTTTTGCCAAAACTTTAAAGAGTGGGAAGATAAGAAAAGGTGATGAAGTAAAAATTTTAAAATATTAGTATTTTTTATACTAAATAGGATAAAATTCTTTACTTTTAAATAAAAAATGTTTCAATACAAGGAGAAACGATGATTAAAAAATATAATATATTACTTGCTACATTATTAGCATTTATGACAGTAGGATACTCGAGTGTATCAGCATCATCTGCAAAAATACAGAGTGTACAAGTATTTGTGTCAGATAATAAAGATGGAAAAATAACTCCAAAACTTATATCAGAAGCTTTTACTAAAGCGGGATTAAAAAGCGCTGGTAACAACGATATGAATAAACCATTCTCTCAAAGATTTCCAAAACTTCACTATAAAACATATAACTTAGCTATGTTTAAAAATGATGCTTTAACTCTTGCACTTATCAAAAAATATCCATCATTTGGTGTTTTAACTCCATTGACAATGTCAATTTGGTCAGATAAGGGAACTATGAATATCTCTACTTTATCGATAGATGGTATGGCAAGAACAGCAAATATTCCATTAAATGACCCAGATTTAATCGATTATGCTTCAATGGTTACAAAAGCTCTTAAAAAAGCTATGCCAAAAGGTAAATTTAAATCTTTAGATTTTACAGTGAAAAATCCTACAAAATCATTTGTTATAGATTTTAGTATGGAAGTAGAGATTGATGAAGATACAGATATGGAAGAGTTTAGAGAAGATTTCGAAGGTGAATTTGAAGGCGAACTAGAGCCTATCGGTTTTATGTTTCCAAACTACACAAATGTAGGTGAAGACCTATTTGAAGATGCTGGATATGATGCTTACGATTTTTATGTAACGTATTCTATCTGTAAATTTGACGTAATATATCCTGTTTCAAGACTACACCCAGAAGCTGGTGCTTATGCTCCTTGTGCATTCTACCTTTATAAAAAGAAAGGTGAAGATACTATGCACATGGGTTATTTAGGTGTTAAAAATTGGATAGAGACTTTAGATATTAAAGAGCAAGACGCTATTAAACCTCTCCTTAAAGCTCAAGAGACTATTAATGGTATTGTTAATGAGATTATTGAGTAATTAGTTTTCTTACAAGGGATTTAACTCCCTTGTTCCCCAAACATATCAACAAAAATACTATCCGCCCAACTATAAAGCCCTTTCGCATTATCTAAACCATCTTTACCTTTCCAATTTTCACTACTTATAGGTGTAGCAAATCCAAAACTTTTTTTCTTTACATCATAAGCATATTCAGAGTGAATAAAAATAGCTCTTTCAGGGTTTATAGAAACAGCAGAAAAACAGATAGTGATAGGAGATATCCACTTAATAACAGGTTTGTTATTAATACGATTTGCTATTATTTTAGCTACATACTGACCCTCTGTATTAGCTGTATTTCCAGATTTTGAGAAGCCCATTGGTCGAGCATCGCCACTAATAAAAATATTTTTTTCACCATATACTTCATAGCTTATAGGGTCAATATCTCCCTCCATTTTGTTATAAATAGTATCTTTAGCGATACCTACCATCTCTAAAATTTTGCCACCCCTTACATGAGGATAAAATGAAGCATCTTCAAACTCAAACTCTTCAAATTCTGTTTCAACTATTTTATTATCAAGGTCGATATTTTCTATTTTAGAGTTTGGATAATATTCTAAATAATCTTTATAGAGTTCATCAAAAGCAGTATGAAAACCATGCTCTTTAATAGTTATATCATTGTTTTCATCAAGAAGAAGAACTTTAGCTTTCAAACCTTTTTTCTTGAAATAATCAGCAACCATACAAGCACGTTCATAGGGAGCAGGAAGACATCTATAGTTACCACTTGGTACTGTAAAGATAAAATTTCCACCTTTAAAGTTTTGAATTTTATCTCTTAAAGTATGATGCTCTGACCCAGAGATAAAACCAGCAGGATACTCAGTTTTTAGTCTTGTTTGTAATGCTATATCTGTTGTCCAATTTGAATAATCATAATCAATCCCTGGAGCAAAGACTATATAGTCATAACTAAGTTCGCCATTACTTGTTTTTAAAATACGGTTTTGTTTATCAAGTCCATAGGCAGTTGTATGAAAATATGTGTAGTTAAACTCTCTAGCCCCTTTGAGATAATCGTGTGTTAAATATTCTAAATTAACCCTATCTATAAGCCATAGATTACTCATGGGACACGATACAAACTGGTCGTGTTGCTCTACTAAAATAACATCTGCATTTGGTGTTAAAAGTTTTATATTTTTAGCAACAGATAAACCTGACCAACCACCACCAACTACAACAACTCTAGGGTTATTAGTATCAGCGATAGGAGCTTTGAAAGTTTTTTCTTCTCTCTTTATCCTCTTTTGTTCTATCTCAGAACTAGCATAAGCAGGTATCGTTGTTGATGCAACTAAAGCTCCAGATATTTTTAAAAGTTCTCTTCTTGATATAGCCATTTATAAACTCCTAAGATATTTTAAATATTTGAATAAATTATATCTAATTAAAGAGTATCTTTTTTTGCTATAATAAAAAATTAAAACAACAAAGGTAATATTTATGCAAAATAGAGCAAGAAAAGCATTTTCACTTATAGAACTTATGATAGTTATCGTTATTTTAGGACTTTTAGCTGCAATGGTTATGCCAAGTCTTACAGGGAAAGGCGAAGAAGCCAAACGTAATTTAGTATGTGTTCAGATGAAGAGTATCTATAACGGTGCATTAGATATGTTTAAAATAAACAATAGTGTTTATCCATCAACAGAAGAGGGTCTTGATGCACTTGTTTCAAATCCTGATGAAGAGAAATATACAAACTATTCGATGAGTGGATATTTTAAAGATGGAAAAATGCCAAAAGATTCGTGGGGAAATCAGTTTATCTATATTAATGAAGAGGGTTCAGTAGATTTAATCTCTTTAGGTGCAGATAAAAAAGAGGGTGGAAAAAAAGAAGGTGCTGATATTCGAATGAGTGAGTGTAAGTAAAGTATCAAAATGACCCAAGAAATAGAACAAACCCTATTAAAAGAGATAGAAGAGTTAAAACAAAAAGTTACTCTTCTCAATAACAATGAAAAAACTAATAAACCTACATTTCAATACAGTAAAATAAGAGATAAAGAACTAGATAATTTAGTTGATATTGAAAAGAAAATCCGTACAAATGAGTTTGATAATTGGTTTAATAATGATATTTCTATTCCAAATGATTTAGATAATTTTTTTCAAGAGATTATAGATGATAATATAGATTTAGTTGATGAATATAATGAAGAAGACTTAAAAGTGAATATTATAATTCCAATATTAAATAAAGTACGATTTAAATCTTTTGAAAATGAATTTAGAGATTTTTATGAACTGCCTATACGATATGAAACTGATACTTTTATTTTTAATGGAACTACTGATTTTGTTGTGTCAAAAGGTTTAGTAAGTGGTGTTGAACTCAATGGCTGGAATGAGATTAAAGGTGCTTTTATTATTGGTGCTAGATGGCATTTTGTTATATTAAAAAAATTAGATAAAGATAGTTATGAATATTTTGTATCTAAAAGTTTTGATAGTATGAGAATAGAAGATATACGAGATATATTTAAAAATTTATTAGTTATTAAACAAGAAATAATTGATAAAATAACAGAAGAAAAAATCTAATTTATATGATAAAATATAAAAAAGCCTTTTCCCTAATAGAACTCCTAATAGTAGTCCTAATAATAGGAATAGTATATACCTTAGCCATTACCAATTTTCAAAAAGTTGGTGATGAATCTCAAAAAGTGACTCTTCAAACACTAAAAAAATATCTTCAAACTTTTCCTCATGAAAAAGATGTAAAATTTTTATGCCTTGATGATTGTTCAAGTTGTGATATTTTTGTAGATGGTAAAAAAGATGAAGAACTTAATGGTGTATTTGATAATTTTTTAGATGATACTATAGAAGTATATAGATATGAATATAATGCAGGTCTTCAAGAGATAGAAAAAGAGATATATTTTAATGAAGAGGGGAGTGAAGAGAGTGTTTGTTTCTCTTATACTGTAGATAAAGTAGGGGTAGGAAATCAAGTGATTATAAAATTTAGAGAGAGAGTTTATGATTATACATCATACCTTCCTATTACACCTACTTTTAAAACTATTGAAGATGCAGTAGAGGCAAAAGAGAATTTATTTCAAGAGGTTTTACGATGATATTTAAGTTTAAAGGTATAGATGAGTTTGGTAAAAAAATAAATGATAAAATAGAAGCTAGTTCTTTAGCCGAAGCAAAAGCAAAGATAAAAGCTAAAAAAATTATTTACCAAACAATAGATGAAGATAGTCCATCATTTTTTGAAAACTTAGATTTTAGTAGAAAATATAAAATTCCACCAAAAGAGTTATCTTCACTTTCACGTGAACTTTCTATGTATATACGTTCAGGTATAACTATAGTTTCCGCTTTAAAAATAGTACAAACACATTATGAAAAAAATAAAAAGATGAAACTTTTTTTAGTAACAGTAAGTACCCATCTTGATGAGGGTAAAAACTTTTATACTGCTCTTGATACCCAAACAGTTGTAGAGCTTCCAGCATTTTTTAAAGAATCTATTAAAGTAAGTGAAAGTGGTGGTATTTTAGATGAAGTTTTACTTGAACTTTCTCGTTTTTTAAAAGAGCAAGATAGAATAAATAAAGAGATTAAGGGTGCTTTTGCTTATCCCTCTTTTATGATTATTATCTCTTTATTGATGATTTCATTTATGTTAGCGTTTGTAGTACCTCAAATAACAGGTATTTTTGAAAGTATGGATCAAGAACTTCCAGTTCCTACACAGTTTGTAATAGCGATGGGAGATTTTTTTAATGACCATTTTACAATTATGTTAGGTGGAATATTTGGTGTTGTCGCTATCTTTATGTTTTTTATGAAAACGAGTCATACTTTTGCTTATATGATACATAAATTTATGTTGAAACTGCCTCTTTTTGGTGAGATTATCGAAAAAAGTGAGTTAGCTAGATTTTCTTATATCGCGTCACTTTTAACTCGTTCAGGAGTAACATTTGTAGAGACTGTTAATCTTAGTGCAAATATTTTAAACAATCTTGTTTTAAAAGAGCTTTTTAGTAGTTCAGCAAAAAAAGTGGTAGAGGGAAAACTTCTTTCAAATGCTTTGAATGAATCAAAAATAAAAATCGACCATGCTTTTATTCAGTCTATCGCTTTAGGAGAGGAAACATCACAAGTTGAAAATGTTTTAAATAATGTTTCAGAGCTTTATTTTGAGGAAAATAGAGATAAAATTTCTCTTCTTCTTACGCTTCTTGAACCTGCGCTTATGCTTTTTGTTGGTGGGAGTATAGGGTTTATTGTTGCGGCTATGTTACTTCCTATCTTTTCTATGAGCATTAGTTAATTCAACTACTCCTTAATAGAAGTAGGTTACAATCAACATTAAATTATATAAGGAAAATATTATGAAAATGGATGAAATTAACGACTAAATGGTAACAATAGATTTTTTTTTAAACCTTCTTTCTGGAGGTATAATTGGAGGAATTGCAAGTTTTATAGCTTCTAATTTCTTTCTTAAACATAACAACAATAAAAATAGACCCTCTATTGAAATTTCAGATAAACTTATTGAAACATTACGAGATGATGGAACACCTGCTCTTCTTATTAAGGTTATTAATAAAACAGATAAAGATATTGCAGATATAATTTTTGAAGTTGAAGGAATTAATAACCTTTCTCCTGCTGGAAGTATCGTTCAAGAGTGTAAAAAGTATGAAACTATTCGAATATCTATTAAAGCATCTTGTCCATACTATGGAACATCCGTTATAACTTCTAAAGAATATAGCAATAGTGAAGATATTTTAAATAATACTCACTCCTTTAATACAGGTAATTCATTATCTTGTTCAGTTCATTTATAGCTATAAATTAATAATGCCACAAAAAAAAGGTATAGCACTTCTAATAACGATGATTTTTATCATAGCCATCACAGTAGCAATAGGTGTAGGTTTAAAACAGATAAATAAAGCTTCACAAAGTGTTCAAAATGAAAGCTTTATGATTGAAACCAGTATGATTTTAGATGATGTTTTAAGAATATTGCAAACTTCTAAAGAGCTAGATATGATTTTAAAAGGTGA
This sequence comes from uncultured Sulfurimonas sp., assembly GCA_964642985.1. Lineage (GTDB taxonomy): Bacteria > Campylobacterota > Campylobacteria > Campylobacterales > Sulfurimonadaceae > Sulfurimonas. Next base: position 22,178 of record CAZXSD010000001.1, on the reverse strand, counting down.
TGATATTAAGATAAAAAGAGAAGCTTTTTATATCTTTTTATCTCAAACAGCTTTTATCCCTTTTGAGAGTTCTGGTATTAAAATGAGCTTAGAGTTAAGTAGTGCTAGGTCAAAATTTAATCCAAATACTCTTTTTGATGAAAATAGTACAATGAACTCAAATGCAAGACATTTTGTAAAAGTAGAGGCATTAACAAGGTATCTAAATCTTTATGAGATAAATGCTCAATATACAGATATTATAGTAGATATGATTAGTGGGATTAAAGAGGATATGTCCTATAATACCAATATTTTTAATGAAAATCCTCATCTTTTTCGAGATTATATCACTTCAGAAAAACATTTAGCTGAGATAAATGACTTTTATATGAAAACATATAGAGAAAATAAATTAAAAAATGTTCCTTTTAAAAATTTGTTCTATTTCTCAAAAGATAAAACAAAATATAAGATAGACCTAAACTATGCCACAGTTGAAACTTGGCAGTTGATGCTAGGGTGTGACAAGTTAAGAGCAGAACAGTTAAACGAGGAAGCAGGGAGTTATTCAAAACTTGATGATTTAGTTTTGAGTGATGATGAAAAATTATCATTAGCAGAGTTTAAGACAAGCTATTTTGAGCCGATAGTAGAAGTAAATGTAGAGATTATGAAAGATGAATTAGCTACTAAAATACGATTTGAATATAATATGAAAACTAAAAAAGGTACGAACTTTGTTTATGAAATTTAACAAGAAGTTAAAAACAGTTTTTTTAGACCCACATTCTAGTGAGATTAAAGTGACAGGAAAGGTAAATGTTGTTTTATCTCCCGCTTTTTATTGGGTAAAAAAATTAGCACTTCCTATAAAAAGTGTAGGAGCAGTTAAAAAACTTTTACCCTCTATTTTTGAGGATACTCTTCCTGAGGGAACATATAGTTATTATGCGTATAAAAAAGAGGATCTGTTTATAGTTTTTGCTTATGAAGATAAGCTTATTCTTGATACATTAAGTCAAAAAGGTTTAAAACCAGCGAATGTTGCAAATATATATTTTGCACAAACTGAATTAGACACAATAGAAACAGATTATAAGGTAGATAAAAATCAAAATATAGTTTTAAAAGATGATATAGTTATTTTACTGCCATCTATGCTCTTTGAAAAGAGTCAATATTTAGATTTAAAAAAGACTAAGCTCTCTAAGCATAAAATAACTCTTACTCAGTTTGGGCATATCATAGATAGTAAAAGTATCTATAAAATAACTGCAATACTTCTTGCTTTTATATTTTTAGTGGTAACTGAACTTTTTATAACTACTCAAAAAACAGCAGAGATAGTAACTCTTAAAGAGGAACTTTTTACTAAGTATAAACTAAAATCAACGATGTTTCAAAATAGGTCGATGCTCAAAAAATATAATAATATTCATACAAAACAGATGAAAATTAGAGAGTATAGTTCTGCAATATTGTCATTACGACTACAATCAAAAAATAAACTAACACAACTAACACTTAAAGATAAAACGTTAGTTGCAAATTTTAGTGGTGTTGAAAATGGAAAAGAGAGATATATTATAAAAGTATTGAAAAATAAAAAGATACAGTTTAAATCATCATTTAAAAATAAAATATTTCATGTGGAGATGGCACTATGAATCGTATAAATCCTCTTCATTTAGGTTTATTGCTTATTGTAATTTTAATTTTTGTAATATTTAAACTCAATAATGCCAAAGTAGAACTTTTAGAGGCTAAAGAGAGTTATAAAGAAACATTAATTGTAGCAACAGAGCTTAAAGACCTTAAAAAAGTTTATGCTGATAAGAAAAAACTTAAAAAATCTTTGCAAAGAATTTTACAACTATCCTCTCTTCGTTCAGCCAAGATAGTTAAAACAAGTAAAAAAACATATATGATTTTAAGTTCTAAGAGTATAGATAAAAAAGCTCTTAATACATTGATGGCAAAGATTTTAAATGCTAATTTTAATCTTAATAGTTTAAAAATTAAACGGTTGAGTGAGAAAAAAGCAAGTTTATATATGGAGATTAAATGGTAAGAAAAATATTTAACTTTTTTATATATCTAATACTTTTTATAGTGGCACTTATCTATTTTACACCAAAAATAAGTACATACTACTTTTTAGAGCATACTATAAAACCTTTTGGAGTTATTATATCTCAAGAGAGAGTAAGTGATAATGGTTTAGAATTAAAAATAGAAAATGCGAGTATCTCTGTTAAGGGTGTGGATAGTGCTGTTATTGAAAATATAGATATTCAAATATTTGGACTTTATAACTCTTTTGATATTCAAAACATAGAATTATCATCTGTTGCATCATCTTTTGTACCTTTAAAAATAGAAGATGTAAATATTAAATATAGTGTAATTAATCCTTTATTTATAACAGGTGCATCTCACGGAGAGTTTGGTGAGGCAAGTTTAAATATAAATATTTTAGAGAGAACACTTCAACTCAAACTTATTCCCTCTAAAATAATGAAGCAAAAATATAGAAGTACACTTCGTAACTTAAAGAAAAATGCAGAGGGGGAGTATATTTATGAGAAAAATATCTAACTCAAAATTATTAACTATTTTTACAAAATTATTAGTTCTAGTATTTATAGCAAAAGCTATCTCTTTAGCATTATGGTTTTATCTTCCAAGTGATGGTATAGAACTAAATGTAAGTAACAGTTATAAACCAAAATATCAACGTGTTGATTTTAAAAATATGTTAGAAAAGATAGAGATCAAAAAAAAGATAGTAGAAAAAGTAAAACAAAAAGTAGTTGTAAAAGGACCAAGTATTACAAATATGATACTTAAAGGTTTGTATGGAACAGATACAAAAGGTTTTGCTATTATCGCTTTGAAGTCTAAGCCTAAAAAAACAACTATTGTTGGAATTGATGAACTCTATGAGGGATATATTTTAAAAAATATTCAGGCTGAAAGTGTAGTTTTAGTAAAAAATGAGCAGGAGTATATTTTAGAGTTACTTACATCAAAAAACAGCTCTAATATAACAAAAGTAAAATCTCAAAAGAATAGTAATAAGCAAATTACTAGTAGAGCAAGTGTTGATATAGATGATAGTGATGAACCTAGAGATGTAACACGTGCAGATATAGCTTACTATGCTAAAAACCCTAAAAAGATATGGAAAGATATATCTATACGAGAGATTAAAGAGAATGGTAGAATTAAAGGGTTTAAAATCACAAAAATAAAACCGCGCTCAAAATTTGCTCAGTTAGGTCTTCAACGAGGGGATTTAATTATTAGAGCAAATAATATCACTTTGACCTCTTATAGAGATGCAATAAAGCTTTATAATAATATAAGTAAAATAGATACTATGCAGATAGTAGTTATAAGAGATAATCAAGAGAAGGAATTAGTATATGAGATTAATTAAGTCGTTACTGTTAGCAACAGTTTTAGTAGTTACATTAAGTGCAAGAGAGCAGGTTAATGTTAATTTTGCAGGTTTGCAAATAAAAGATTTTATAAAGTTAATATCTAAAATTACGCATAAAAATATTCTTTTAAATCATAAAATAAATGGAACAGTAGATTTTGTAAGTACAACACCTATTTATGATGATGAACTTATCAATATTTTAATTTCTGTATTAGAGTCAAAAGGTTTTACACTTTTAAAAGATGGTTCTATGTATGAGATAATTCGTTCAACAGATGCTGCAAAACATAATGCTAGAGTTGTATCTGCAGGTAAAAAAGTATCGGGTTCTTTGATGACAACACACTCTATTAAAATCGAAGATGAAAATGTTGATGTCGTTGCAGCAAAGATACGTTATTTAATCTCTAAAACAGCAAAACTGATGACTATGAAAGAGACAAATACAATTCTTATTACTGATTATCCTAAAAATATTGAAACTATTAAAAAAGTTATTGGTGAGATTAATAGTAAAAGAAAGATGATAGTAAAAGTTATTCCTATAAAACATACAGAGATAAAAAAATTACAAACACGTTTAGTAACTATAGCAAAATCAATTTTTAATGAAAAAATAATATCTCAAAAAGTAAGAGTAGTAATTGATGAAAATATTCATAGTCTTATTATTATTGGAGATAAAGAGAACGTTAAAACTATTGAAGATTTAATTAAAAAGCTAGATAAAGAATCAACTGTAACAAATGGTATTCAGATATTTCATCTGAAAAACTCTGATGCAAAGGGTGTTCTTGCAAGTTTAAATGCGATTATCTCTAAACAAAAATTTAAAGACCCTGCAATGAAGCCAAATATCTCTTCTAGTACAGAGATAAATGCAATAATAGTTATTGGTGAGCCAAATGTTATTAAGGGTATTAAGATGATTATTGATGAGCTTGATAAAGAGAAATATCAGGTATATGTAAAAGCAAGAATTGTTGAGATAAGTAACAATAAAGTAAAAGAACTTGGTGTGAAATATGGATTTGGTGGAGGAGCTGGTACAAGTTCTGCAAATGGTCTTTATGCTATGAGTGCAAATGTTGGGACTATGGGGGATAGTGCTTTAGCATTAGGTCTTGCTGCTGAAAAATCATTTGCTCTTCTTGGAACTTTAAACTTTTTAGAAACAAAGGGTGCTTCAAAATCGGTATCAAACCCCTCTATTTTATGTATTAACAATCAACAATCTTCTATCTACGTAGGTAAGACTATTTCAGTACAAACAGCTTCAACAATAGGAACAACAGGACTCCCTACAGCTTCATATAAGCGTGAAGATATTGGTTTAACTTTAAAAATTAAACCACGTGTTTCTTCATCAGATAAAGTTGGTTTAGATGTTGAAATTAGTTTAGAAAATCTACAAGCTTCCGACTCTGCTGGAAATCCAGTTACTACAAAGCAAGAGGTTAAAACACAGATTATTTTACGCAGTGGAGAGGATATTTTGATAGGTGGATTAGTACGAAACTATACATTTAAAACAGTAGAAAAAGTCCCTCTTTTAGGAGATATTCCTTGGTTAGGGGATTGGTTGTTTACATATAAAAAAGATGATAAAGTAAAAGATAATCTTCTAGTGGTTTTAACTCCTTATGTTATAGAAAAGAGTGAAAATTTATCTACACTACAACAAGAGTTAGGAGATTTAGCAAATCTTCAAGCTAAATATAATCTTGAGGTTATAGATAAGATGGAAAAAAGAGTTCTTGAAATTGAAGAAGACTCTATTGAGGAGTAACAATGTTAGAACTTGATACTCTTCATAACCTAAAATTAGAGATTTATGAACCAGAAGATGTTATAACTGATTTAAGTGTAAAAAACTATCTTCTTTTTAGTGAACTTAATGATGAAATTTGTGCTTTTATGGATGAGCGTTATCTTGTAGAGGCAAGTAATTATTATACAAAACTCCCTACTCGTTATCCTCTTTTTATGTTAGATGAGGACTCTTTTGATAGACTTTATAACAAGTTTTTAGAATTACGTACAGATAAAGCGATAGAGACTATGCAAGAAGATACGGGTGAAGATGATGAAGAAAATCTTTCTCTAACTGATTTTCTAAGAACTTCATCCGATATTTTAACATCTGAAGAGTCTGCTCCTATTATTAAATTTGTAAATGCTCTTTTTTATCAAGCAGTAAAAAAACGAGCTTCAGATATTCATATAGAGGTTCAAGAAAAACGGGGAGAGGTTCGTTTTCGTATAGATGGAATGCTTGTTAAAAATGCTGATTTAGATAAAAAGATAGTAAATCTCATAGTAAGCCGTATAAAAGTTATCTCAAATCTTGATATTTCTGAAAAACGTATTCCTCAAGATGGTCGTACTCAGATTAAGATAGCAGGAGAGAGTTTAGATATTCGTGTTTCTATTTTACCTACTTTTTATGGCGAACGTGTTGTTATGCGTTTGTTGATGCAAAGTTCGCAAATCCCACAAATAAATGAGTTAGGTTTTAGTAATGAACTTATAGATGATGTGAAAAAGCTTTTACGTTCATCTCATGGTATTATTTTAGTTACAGGTCCAACAGGTAGTGGTAAAACAACCTCTTTACACTCTTTTTTACGTGAAGTAGAATCTCCTGAAAAAAATCTTATCACAGTTGAAGACCCAGTTGAGTATAAATCTGATAATATCGCACAGATTCAAGTAAATGAAAAAGTTGGACTAACATTTGCAGCAGCTCTTCGTTCTATACTTCGTCAAGACCCTGATGTTATTATGATTGGAGAGATACGTGATGAAGAAACTGCAGCTATCTCTGTTCGTGCAGCACTTACAGGACACTTGGTTTTTTCAACACTTCATACAAACTCAGCAGCAGCGACAATCTCAAGACTTGCAGATATGAACGTAGAACCCTTTTTAATATCCTCTTCACTTTTAGGAATACTAGCACAGCGTCTGGTGCGTGTTTTATGTGATGAGTGTAAAGAGGAGGATGTTGTTGCAGAGGATTTTGCAGAGGATTATAATATTCCTAAAGATGCGATAGTTTATAAAGCTTGTGGATGTAAAAACTGTAATTATAGTGGATTTTCTGGACGACGCTCTATCGGTGAAATTTTAGTGATGAATGATATGCTTAAAGAGCTACTCAAAACTACAACCGATGAACATACGATAAAAACTGCCCTTGAAGCAGATGGACTTAAAACTATATCTGTTCAATTAGCACAGATGCTTTTAGATGGTGAAACATCTTTAGATGAAGCTATTAGAATTGGTTTAGGACATGCGTAAAGGTTTTACCCTCATTGAAGTTATGATAGCGGTAGTGATTATATCTACGGTTATTATGGCTCTTTTAGAGATGTTTGCAAACAATATTCATATCTTTTCAACCCTCACAAAAAAAACTCAAATAAATCAATACTCCTCCTTTTTTATCTCCAACCCAGAACAGGGTTTAGAAAAAGAGGATGCTCTTACTTTATATGATTTAATAGAAGATTTTGATGTAGAAGATGAGTTAAGACGAGAGCTTAAAGAGGTAAAAATAAAGATAGTGTATCAAGAGTTAGAAACGATAGATATGAGTGATTTTGATGGAAGTGAAGAGGAAATAGATGAAACTAAAAATAGTGATGAAGAGGAGAAAGAGGTAAACTCTAATATGGTTTTTGAGATAGGTAAAACTGTATTGAAATTTGATGATTCTTCGGTTGCTTTGTTGCGATTGAGAGTTGAATGATTTTTAGCTATATATATAATATTTACTCAAAATAATTTTTTTTTAATGAATATTTAAGTAGGGGGGTATTATCCAAAATCAATTTTTGTTTAAATTAGATAAAATTTATTTTGAGGAATAGTAAAGATGGCAAAATATAGTGAGATACAAGAGTATACAAAAGATACTTATGGTGTAAATATAGAAACATGTTGGATAGCACATGTTAAAGAGATGCATAATTTAGTAGATATGAATTATGATAGAAAAAAACCTTGTCCTAAGGATAAAGTTGAAGTTATTGAAAAAACTTTTAAACATTTTGGTATGATTTAGTGAATTTTATTCATAAATTTATACTATTTTTAGCACTAAATATGACTTTACTCTTTGCTAGTGATGGAATACAGTCTATAGGCTATGGTAATACACAAGAAGAAGCACTTAAAAATGCTTTTTCTAGTGCAGTAAATCAGTATGTTGGTGTTTTAGTTGATGCTAAAACTGTTACTAAAAAAGGAAGACTTATTGAGGATAAAATCCTCACATTTTCAAACGGCTACATAGAAAATTATAAAACTTTATCATCAAAAGAGCAGATGGGTCTTTGGGAAGTTAAAATATATGCAACTATTAAAAAGCAAAAAGTTTTAGCAAAAATTAAAAAATTAGAGGTTCGTGCTAAAGAGATAAAAAATAGTGAACAGATATATGCAAAATTAATCTCACAAATAAAATCAAAATTTGATGCTGAAGATTTAATGATAAAATATGTGCAAGATGCTCATCAAAGAGATGTCTTTAAATCATTTTATAAACTTAATATAGATAGTGTAGAGTTAGATACAGTTCATGCAACAAGGAAATATGTTCCAGTAACTATTAAATGGAGTATTGATTATGATTTAGAACAGTATGATAAAAAATCTAAGGAGTTTGGACTTTTTTTACAAAAGCTAGGTGCAAAAAATGTTGGAACATATAATCTTTCTTCACGAGTGTTTAGTAAAGGGTTTTATTTTAAAAGGGAGGCTTATAATAAAAGAAATAGTATTACTATCTTTGACAGAAAAAAATTTCAAACTAATACTTATCAATTTCCAGAATCATTTAGTGTTATATATCCATTTGTCTCCTTTGATGAAAGGGAATACATACGTGAAGATGGTAATGAGTATTCCTTTTTAAGTAAACGTTTCCATTATGCATATCAAATATTAGAGGATGGAAGAAGACCAAAAAATTTAAGATTGCATGTTACCCCATACGATATATCTATCAAAGTAATGGATTCTAAATCAAAAATTTTAAAGAAATTTTTTCCGACAAGAATTAGCTTTTATGGCAATATGTTCAATTATGCTACTCTTTCAATTATTCCAAATTATGCCTTATTCGAGAGGAAAGACTTTTACAAGAGTAAGCTTTCATCTTCAAGTATCATTTATAATAGAGGAAAGTTTACATTTAAGTTACCTATAAAAAAAGTGAAAGATTTAAAACAAGTAACTATTAACTGGGCTAAGTAAATGTTTATAAAACTTCTCTCTTTTCTGTTTGTATTTAAGTTAATATTATTTTCATCAGAATACACTACTAATGCTACGGCATTTGCAATAGATAAAAATTCAGCATGTCAAAAAGCTTTAAATCGTGCAAAATCTGAAGCTATTTCACAAGCTGGTACATTTGTAATGACCTCTATTAATGATAGAAGTTCTGAAAAAGATGGTGAATTTTCGTCATCTTTTGAAGCTAAGATTAATGCTATTAGTTTAGGAATAGTAAAGACACTTTCGAAACAAGAGAGTGTTACTGTTACAAAAGATTATCAATTTATGTGTCAAATTAATGCTACTTTTCATATAGATGAAGTAGAAATGAGAAAAACTATAAATAATTATTTAGCAAAAGATACAAAAAAAATAGATAATAATAAAATTGTTATTCGGGCAACAGGATATAGTGAAGATGGACAAAGTAGATATAGTGCATTTAAAGTAGCTAAAATAGATGCTACAAGAAATCTATTGGATGAGATTAAGGGTTCAGATTTTTTTTCAACTTTAGAAGCTGATAGTGGTCGTTTAGCGGTAGATAAAGTGATTAATGGTCTAAATGGAAATATTCGATTTGTGAAAGTTTTATCAAGAACTTATGATAGGAGTAATAAAAGTGCTGAGATTATTGTGGGACTAACACAAAAAGGTTTAAATGATAATATTAAAAGATATAGAAATCAATAAAGTAATTTAAACATATTTTCGATAAAATACTACTTACGAGAACTACTTTTTTTATTGTGATTAATGGAGCGGTAAAAAGCTTTTAAGGTTAGGGGAAGTCATGAGCCTTTAACCTTTTTTTTTGCCCTCCTAAATCACAATAAGGGAGATTTTATGAATAAGATAGTTCTCGTAATACTACTTATGTGCATTCTTGCACCTGTGTTATATTAATAACATAGTCAAGGGATATTTTTCCCTTGTCTCCCTTTATACTATACTATACTATAAATTAATAGTTAAATATCAAATAAGAAGAATTTTGAAATAAAGAAAACAGTATTAAAATTGAATGATTTTTATTAAAAGAAGTAAGACTCCTCTCCAGATACCTGCGGCACATAATTAAATAAGGTGTGCTGCTGTATTCCTACCCTGACACATTATCCTAAATAACCATTGCACAGGTCTAAAGAGAAGCGATGTAATTATATCGCTATAAACTTAAATTAATATAATTATCTAGGAATAGTATCTATTGCTGAAGTTATAGCTTGTAAATATGTACTATAATCTAAATCTGCATTACTATCACCTGCTGATAGTTCCATCTCTTTTGCCATCTCATATATTTCAGTAAATTTTAGATTACCAGCACTTCCTTTTATCGAGTGTGCATTTGTTTTGATTGCTGAAAAATCTTGAGTATTAATAGCATCTTCTAAGTTTTTTAAAATAGATACGGATTCCTCTAAAAAACTTCCTATTAACATAGGCATATGTTTTGGTTTTAATCCGATTAGCTTTGCCATCTCTTCATAATTTAGGTTTGAATAATTTGCATTTTGTATAGCCATAAAAACACCTTCTTTTTTATTGTATGATAGCATAAATTTAAATAAAAAGAGATGATGAATTATGCTATATATAGTTACTGCATTAAAAATAGAGGCACAAGCTTTTGTCGATAAATATAAGTTACAAAAGAGGAAATATGGAAAATATAAAGTTTTTCAAAATAAAGAGATGATAGTTATTATTAGTGGAATAGGAGTGTTTAACTCTATGTTAGCTACTCAAACTTTGATAAATCAGTTTGATATTACAGATGATGATATATACTTAAATATAGGTATTTGTGGGGCAAATGAGAACTATGAGATAGGAGAGTTAATAGAGATAAGTTCTCTAAGCTATAAAGAGCAAAACTATGAACTTAATTCAAGAAATTGTAATACTATCACTTGTGTAGATGAAGAGATGAGTAGTGATATTTATGATATTGTAGATATGGAATCTTTTGGTTTTTATGATGCAGTTATTCACTCTCCTGCTATTAAAAATAGGTATATTTTAAAAGTAGTAAGTGACCATTTTAAACCATCTAGTGTAACAAAAGATAAAACTAAAGCACTTATCTTTAATGTAATAGATGATATAAATGAAATAATTTTTCAAGAGGATTAGATTTGAAATATTTTTTAATGAGTGTAGTATTATTTATTAGTTTAGATGCACAAAATTTAGATAGTGTAAGTGAAGAGGTAATAAAAAAACAGATAGGACGTATGTTAATTATTGGTTTTAATAATCAAATGGTCAATAAAAATTCTAAAATAGTAAAAGATATTCAAAAATATGACTTAGGTGGAGTTATCCTTTTTGATAGATATTATAAAAATAGAGGTAAAGTAAAAAATATTAGTTCTCCAGCTCAACTTACAGTTTTAACATCACGATTAAAATCTTTTGCAAATAAACCACTTTTAATATCAGTAGACCAAGAGGGTGGCAAAGTTGCCCGTTTAAAACCTAAATATGGATTTGTAAAAATTCCATCAGCCTTTGATGTTTCAAAAATGGATATAAATCGAGCAAAAAAAACTTACGATAAACAATCTAAAATGATTTATGATTGTGGAATAAACTGTAATTTTGCTCCCGTAGTAGATTTGGCAGTAAATCCAAAAAATAGAGTTATCTCAGGATTAAATCGCTCTTTTGGTAATCTTAATAGCACTAATAAATATGCAGAGATAGTTATTCAAAGTCAAAAAGAGAATAATATTATCAGTGTGTTAAAGCATTTTCCAGGGCATGGCTCCTCTTTTGGTGATTCTCATAAGGGTTTTGTGGATATATCTAAAACATGGAATATACGAGAGTTAGAGCCATATAAAAAGTTTATTAAAAGTCATAATGTTGATATGATAATGACAGCCCATGTCTTTAATGAAAATCTTGATACAAAATATCCAGCAACACTCTCTTATAGAATAAATAGTGAACTACTTAGAGGAGAGCTGAACTATAAAGGTGTTATCGTAAGTGATGATATGCAGATGAAAGCTATCACAAAACATTATTCACTCACACAAAGTATAACGTTAGCCATAAATGCTGGAGTTGATATTTTACTTTTTGGGAATCAGTTAGGAAGTCAAAATTTAGATACTTTAATAGACACTATCTATAAGCAAGTCAAAAATGGCTCAATACCTTATAAACGAATTATTGAATCAAATTTACGAATAGAAAATCTTCATACAAAATATTCTATTGTTCAAAAGCCAATTATCTTTACACACAAACGGATTGAACTTACAAAAAAGTATATTAAAAATCATTATGGTTTAGATGTAAAAGATATAAAAATTAAACCAAAAAGTATAGTGCTTCATTGGACAGGTTTAATGAAATTTTCATGGTGTTTTAACTCAATGAATCAAGAAAAAATAATCTCTGATAGAAAATATATAAAACGAGCGGGATTAGTAAATGTATCAGCACATTTTTTAATTCAAAGAGATGGAACGATAAATCAGCTAATGCCAGATAATTGGATGGCAAGACATACAATAGGGCTTAATTACTCTGCTATCGGTATAGAAAATATTGGTGGTGCAAGAAATAAAGCAGAAGATTTAACACCAGCACAAGTTGTAGCAAATATAAAACTGATTAAATATCTTAAACAAAAATATCCAGATATTGAGTATCTATTAGGGCATTTGGAGTATTTTGATATGGAAAAAACGGCATTATGGTTAGAAAAAAATAGAAGGTATAGAACATATAAAGCAGACCCCGGTCCTAAGTTTATGAGAGAGGTTAGAGATGGGTTAAAGGGGTTTGGGTTTAGAAAACCTATCCCCTAGAACTAATTAAAATTCCTCGTCTCAAAGAGGTAATATTTCCTCTAAACTTTCGAATATAAAAAGCTTTCTCCTCAAAGGATATATCTGAACGCATATTTACTTTTTTAAGTTCACGTTCAAAATATCTTGTTAAAAATATAATGAGTTCTGCTTTGATACTCTCTTCATCTTTAAGTGATTGAATACTCTCATCAACAATTATTGCCATAAGTTGAGGAGCATCCTTTTGACCTTGGAGGGCTAAGATAAACTCTTGAGAGTGAAACTGTAAAAATGATGGGTCTAGTACATCTAAAATTTGGTCTATAAATTGAGGATACTCTAAAATAGTTTTGATTAAAGAGAGTTCTCCCATATCTTTATAACTATTTTTTTGGATAAGTTGTTGCTGGTTTTGTTGAGGATTGTTTATTCTTACAAATGAGGGACTGACTCCTAAGTGTGAAGCTAAATATGGTTTATATCTTTCTTGAAGTAATGCGGAAAGTGTTTTAAGGTATGCTGTTGATTCATTCATAAATGCTTCTCTAGCTTTAGGGTCTTGAATATTATAAAGAGAGCGTATTTCATCTAAAACAAATTCTATAAACGGCTTCGTATTTCTAAACATATTAGAAAGCTCTTCAACATCTCCATTTTTAACCATATCTGCAGGGTCAAGACCATCACTAAAGATAACAACACCACCATCAAATCCTGAAGCACTTAAAAGTTTAGAAGCTTTAAGTGCAGCTGTTCGACCTGCTTTATCTCCATCATAAGCCATTATTACTTTTGCTTCACCCTTACGAAGAAGAGGAATATGCTCAGTAGTAAGAGCTGTTCCTAATGTAGCAACAGCGTTAGTAAATCCAGCTTGATGAAGCATTATCACATCTAAATAACCCTCTGTAATAATAATCTCTTTGCGTTTATAAATCTCTTGTCTAGCATGATGGTAAGCATAAAGTAAACGTGATTTATTAAAGTATGGTGTTTCGGGAGAGTTTACATATTTGGCTTGATGTCCTGTTATAGTTCTTCCACCAAAACCAACAATAGAACCATTTGTAGCATGGATAGGAAACATTACACGTTCTATAAAACGAGCATAAGTATTTTTTGTTTCTTCATTGTACCCTAGTACACCCATTTCAATAGCTTCAGGTATATTTAGCATTTGAGACTTGATATAATTTACAGTAGCATTAGAATTAGGAGCATAGCCTATACCAAATTTTTCAATACTACTTTCATAAATACCACGTTCTTTTATATATTGAGATGCAGTTTGATGAGATGTTAATAAATTTTGATACCAAGCATTAATAACATCCATAATTTTTGACTTTGGCTTATTATGTTTATTATCTGTATAGCTTAGTGAAAAATTATAATTGTCTGCTAGTTTTTCTAATGCTTCTGGATAGTTTAGCTTTTCATATTCCATAACAAATTTGATGCTATCGCCGCCATTTCCGCAGCCAAAACAGTGATATATCTGCTTAGAGGGGCTTACTACAAAGGATGGAGATTTTTCATCATGAAAGGGGCAGGGTGCTTTAAAGTTTGTACCAGCTTTTTTGAGTTCTATATAAGAGCCAACAATATCAACAACATCAAGTCGTGCCTTTAAGGCTTCTATGGAATCTTGGGTAATCATAAAAGGATTATACTAAATAAATGTTCTTTTTGTCCGATTTAGTAACTAATAAATATTATAATAATAAAAGATTGTTATAGATGAAGGATTTGCTATGGGTATTAGTTCTCTAGGAGTTGGTTCAAGTATATTGACTCAAGATGTAATAGACCAACTTAAAAAAGTTGATGAAGATGCACAAATGACACCGATAACATTAAATATAGCTAATGAAAATGATAAAAAAAATGCTTTAGATGTGTTAGATGCGTCTATGGATAATCTTGCAGATAGTGTTGATGAGATGAAGAGTCATAGTCTTTTTGATGAACGTCAAACAGAGGTAAGTGGTAGTGCAGTTGAGGTAAAAGCAGATTCAAATACAGATGTGCAAGATTTTACTTTATCAGTGGATGTTTTAGCTACAAAACAGATCGTTGAATCAGGAGCTTATTCTTCAGAAAATGATTTGATAGCAAATAATGTTGGAACGATGCAGTTAAGTATTAATGGTTTAAATTTTGATATAGATTACAATGATACAACAACACTTAAAGATTTGAAAAAATCTATTAACGACATAGCTGGAGAGAGTATTAATGCCACTATTGTTCAAGTTAATAGTGGAGAGTTCTCAATTTTTTTTAGTTCTGTTGATACTGGTGCTAATCAATCTATTGAACTGACTGATCTTAGTGATAATTTAAAAGATGATAGATTAACATCTGGTATTACTACTATTCAAGATGGTATAGATGCAGAATTTCGATTTAATGGAGAGCCTATCATTCGTGCAAGTAATAATGTTGAAGATTTAATTACAGGCTTGGAGATAACATTAAAAGAAGTAGGTACATCTGTTGTAAGTATTACTCAAAATCGTGAAGAGATTACAGAGCGTGTAGATAGTTTTATTGAAAAATATAATGCTTCGATAAATGAATTAGAAAAATTAACAAAAGCTAGTACAGATAGTGATGAAAAAGGTATTTTTTCTGGTGAAAGTACTATTAAAAGTATGAAAAGAACTATTGAGGATATGCTTAATAATATTGGTGGTGGTGTCGCTACTATGGCTGATTTTGGTTTTAAAACAAAGAGTGGTATATTAAGTATTGATACAAATATTTTTAATAATATGCTTGATGAAAATTCAAAAAATGTTGAATCTTTTTTTGCTGGTGGGTTATACATTAAAGAGGATGGAAAAACAGAAGAAGTAGAAGGTGTTTTTTCAGAATTATCAACAATTGTTGGAAGTTATACAAAATATGATGCAACATTAGATCAATATCAAACAGCTATTAATGAAAATATTAAATCATTAGAAGAGAAAAAAGTATCTGCAACAGAAAGTTTAGATAGTAAGTATGAGATAATGAAACAAAGATTTACTGCTTATGATGCAATGATTAGTAAATTTAATTCAGCATCAGCAATGTTTTCACAGATGATAGATGCAGAAAATGCTAAATAAGTAAAAGGATTTATATATGTATAACAATAATAATGCTCTTAATATGTATGCTCAAAATAATTTAGAAGTTGAGTCTCCCACTAAATTGATAGAGATGTTATATGAGGGTGTCTTACGTTTTAATGCTCAAGCAAAAAAAGCGATTAAAGAAGATGATATAGAAAAGAGAGTTTACTGGTTAAATCGTTCGATAGCAATTATTACAGAGTTAATTGCAACTTTAGATATGCAACAGGGTGAAATCTCTGAGTATTTAGAGGGGTTATATAATTATCAGATTCAACTTCTCACTGAAGCTGGAATGTATCATTCAGAGGACGAAATAGATGAGTGTAGCCATGTCTTTAAAACTCTTTTAGAAGCTTGGCAAGAGACAACAAGTGTGGCTTAAAAATTTAAAGATTGCTATTATTGAAAAAGATACTAATAAATTAGAAAAATTGATGAAAGATATACCATCTTTAAGCGATTATGATGAAATTGTAGAAGCTCTTTTTTTATTACGAGAGGCTACAATTTTAGTAACAGAATTAAAAGATAAAACTTTTACATCTATGCAAAAGATGCAGAAGCATATCTCTTTTTTAAAAGCGACAGAAGCACCACCTCATTTTAAGAGATTAAATATTACATCATAACTTCTTTTTAGCGATTCCGAAATTTAAACTCCGAATAGTGTAGTCACTTATAACTGCACCTTTTCGCATAGTTAAAATATGTTCAACAGCATCTGCAATATCAGTTGCCAAAAGTCGTTCATTCTCTTTTTGAGAAGTTTCAAATCGTAAATTATCATAAAAATCAGTTTGTGTCATATCTGGATTTATATTTGTAACACTTAAATTACTCTTACGAGTCTCTTCAAAAAGGGAGTCTGTAAAAGCTTTAAGACCAGCTTTTGTTGCTGAGTAAACACCTGCAAATTTACTAGCTCTTAATGCTTCTATTGAGTTTATATTTATAAGATAACCACTATTACTTTTTAAATCACGAAGAAGAGCATTTGTTAAAAGCATAGGGGCTGTTAAATTTAAAGTAGTCATATCTATTATATCTTTTGCACTAAGTTCTTCATGAGGCTCAAACTTTCCAACTCCAGCAGAGTTTATAAGAATAGAAATAGACTCTTTTTTTAATTTTTGAGAGAGTAAAATAGTTTGTTTGTTATCTGATAAATCTATTTGGATAGCTGTAAAATTAGTATGGTCTATTGTACTACTGTTAATAGTTCTACTTATCCCTATAACACTATAATTTAAAGACAATAATCTTAAACTAAGAGCTTTTCCTATTCCACTACTTGCACCTGTTATAACTGCTGTTTTCATCTACATCCTTTATAGATTTTATTATACTCAATTATAGATATTAAGCATAAGTTATTTTAATATATGGCATAATAATTTTGATATAAATTAAGATATTATTGGAAAAATAAAATGAATATAATTAAACCTAAATGGTTTCTCCTTGCAACTCTAAGCTCACTAACAATGCTTTCTTCTAATGATATAGCGATAGAATCTATAGGTATAAATACAGGGTATTCAAAAATATTTTATAGTAGTGAAAATCTTGATATAGCAAAGCCGACAACTCATCTGTATAACTTGGAACTCTACACTATCGTTGAAAATATATTTGATACAAATACAATTAAAGCTACTTTAAACTATATCTATAATAAAAGTGATGATTTAAGTGATAATAATCTATTAATTGGTCTAAATCGTTATGATAAATTTGATAATTTTATTTTTTATTCTGGTTTGTTAGTAGGTTATTCTCAATTAGAATATCAAGATGATTACTTTGTCGATGGACTCTCTATTGGTATTCAGATGGGAACAGAGTTTCTATTTACAGATAGTTTAAAGTTTAATATAAATACAAAATATTTAGTTCCCAACTATACGATAAATCTAGCACCTAAATATAGTGCAAAAGTTACGCATACGGGAACATTATCTATCTCTATAGGTTTAAAATATATTTTCTCTACAGATACAGTAGGGAAAAAAGATATAGAAATTTATCATATCCAAACAGATAATGAGTCATTAAATATTGAATTAAAAAATATTGCAGATTATGAAACTGTTGAGATTGATATTGATAAAGAGTTGTATGGTTTTGTAGATAATGATAATGATGGTATTAATGATATGCTTGATAACTGTTCAAACAGTGTAGAAAATGAGATAGTAGATGAGTTAGGTTGTGCTAAGGATAGTGATGATGATTATATACTAGATAGACTAGACAGATGTAAAAACAGTGCAGAAAATGAGATTGTAGATGAGTTTGGCTGTGCTAAAGATAGTGATAACGATAAAGTTATTGATAGACTAGATAAGTGTATGAACAGTGTAGAAAATGAGATAGTAGATAATGTAGGATGTGCAAAAGATAGTGATGATGATGCAATTATAGATAGACTTGATAGATGTCCAAACAGCATAAAAGATGCTATTGTAGATGATTTTGGATGTTCAGAGAATCATGAAAAAGAGAGAATAGAAAAGATGATTAACTCTTTAGGATTACTAAATTAGCTCAAAGAGAGTTAAAATTCGACACCTAGTTGTAATGTATGCAGGGTGTTATGCTCAAGTTTAGATTTTTTCCCATCTGTATCTGTTAAATTGGTTGTATGACTCATAAATAGACACTGATACCCTACAAACATTGAAAAACTATCAAACATATTATAGATAAGACCTGTTTTAGTTCCAAATAGATAGGATGTACTATTATTATGACTAGAATCTTCATCAGGTGGAGGTGGAATAGGACTGTGAAACCATTTTAAACTACTGTAACCAGCCATAAAACCTATATATGCTACATAGTCATTATCTGTTCCAAGGCGATAGTCATTAAAACGATAGCTTACAGCACTGTATACATTATCAAATAGTAAATCACTTGCATCAAATCTTAAATAACCTACTTCAAAAGCAAAATTTGATTTAAATACATACCCACCATTTACATTATAACTGATACCACTATTTTTAGGTTCATTAATTACAACACAACCATTTGTTTGTGTTGATGGTGAATGTGAAAAACCTAATGATAAGTTAAAGTAAGTTCCCCAATCTTTTTGAGGATTGCTAAGTTTAGTATGACCTTTAATTTGTGCTTTTGGATAGTATTTTTGTATTTTTTCAAGAGCATCAGATGCAGAATCTTGATTTTTATAGGGACCAGAGTAAATTAAATATTTTGTTTTTGTTTTTTTATAGACAGTTTTTATACCCATTGATTTAAATTTTTTAGTTATAGTTTTAAGTTTAGATTTACTTTTTGTAGTTGTAACTTGTATATAACTGTTTTTAGCATTTAAAATAGTTGTAAAAATAAAAAAGTTAAAGAGTAAAATAGTTATTATTTTCATATTATTTTCCTATATAGATTAAATGACAATATTACTATATCGACAAAAGAATAACAAACTTAATATAAATTTCGAATATTTTATGTTAATATAAAAATTAATTCATAAATGCAAGGGTAGATTAGATGTTGTCTCATATTAAAATAACTATAATTGGTATATTTTCTTTTTTATTAGTAGCTTGTGATGATTCAGAATATGCAGCACTTGAGACAGGAACCATAGTAAATGGCACGGTTGTTGATGGTTATATAGATAATGCAACAGTATGTTTAGATATAAATAAAAATAATATATGTGATGATAGTGAACCAACTACAAATTCTGATGAAAATGGTCTTTTTAAATTTACTAATGTAATACTTGAGGAGAGTTCTTTTATTCCAATAATCGCTTATGGTGGTATAGATACCGCAACAGATAAAAATTTTGATGGACAGCTTAGAACTATTTTAGATACATCAAATATAAGTGAAAATAGTATAGTTTCTCCTTTAACAGACTTAGTGACACAAGCTTTTTTAGATACAGATATGAATAGTTCAGATACTTTAAATAATGTAAAAACAGAAGTGGCAAATATATTTTCTATTCCTAGAGCAGAGATAGAAAAAGATCCTATGAAAGATATTACACTTTTTATTAAAACACAAGAGTTACAACACTCTAAAGATATGATTCAAAAAGTATTAGAAAAGAATATTCAAGAGGATATGAGTATTGATGATAAAAGAATATTACAAGAAAATATTAAAAAGAAGTTACTAGAAATTGAGATGAAAACTGCTGATATAGATACGATGACTTATATTTTCACAACTCTTGTTTATGATATAACAGTTCCAATGAATCAGATTATATTTGCAAATGGACAATTAGAAGAAGTTTCTAGAATATTGAATAGTTTACTTCAAGAAACTAGTTTAAATATTGGAAAGCTTGACCAACTACAAAATCTTATCTATAACGAGCAAACTAAAGGAATAGATAATTTAGTAAATTCAGATAGTGAAGATGAGATAGAAATTGTCAAAATTGAAATACCAGAAGATTCCATTCCAAAAACAATATTTAATACAGATGATGCTATTCTTGATGAACAAGCTTGTTTGCCTACAAATTCTTATAACTTTATTGAAAGTAGTAATTCAGGTCTTATAAGTGATTTTACAAGTGGAATATCCTTGTCCTCTGGATATGAAAAAACAACAGAATTTCCCGATTCTTCAGTAAAAATATTTTATCCAAAAATAGATGAACGATTATTGAATTTAACGACAGAAACACAAGATGTATATAAAAAAAATAATAATGCAACATATGATTATTATTTTGTATTCAACAAAGCTTGGATAAAAAATGAAAATAATATCGTTTATATATTAACTCCCCAAAGAGGAACTATTAAACCTATCTGTTATAGATATGAATTAAATGATACTGTTAAGTATGATACAGAAGGAACAAAAGTTTATAGATAAATTAAACTTTCAAAGTAATATAGGAAGAGTAATCTAACTCCATAGAAAATGCCTCTTCCAAAGAAAGATTATTTAAAATGGCATGAAGAGTTTTAATAACTCCAGCATGTGTTACAACAAGAATATTCTCACACTTTTGTTTAAAGATAGTTTCATAAAAATATGTTCTAACTCTCTCTTTATAAATCAAAATATCTTCCCCATCAAGAGCTGATAACCATTGTTCAAAATCTATATAGTGGATGCCACCTTTTTCTATCTCTTCAAAACTCATACCCTCATGAATACCCCAAGATTTTTCACGAAGTTTATCTGTAAAAATAGGTTTTATATTAAAATTAAAAGCATTAAGAGTCTCTTTTGCTCTTTTTAAATCCGAACAGTATATTTTGTCAAATTTTATATGATTGAGCTTGAGTGCTAACTCTTTAGATTGAAGTTTTCCATTTTCAGAGAGAGAAATATCTATATGACCATTATATTTACCCTTATACTCTTCAATAACCTCTGAATGACGTACTAAAGTAATTGTCATTTAAGACTCATTGAGAACTTTTACTTTAAGCAAAATATCTTTATTGTCTTTAAAATTAAGATGTACTAAATAAACTTCAGGGATAATTTTATTGATTTTTCTATCACTCTTATAAACTCTAAAACCCTCCAAATCAGTTAAAAAATCAACACTAAAAAGCGCATCACTACTAAAGGGATACTCTTTAAATTTTGTGAGTGATTCAAGTCTATAAAGCTTTTTATCTTTTATAACATAAGCTATATAGGGGTTATAATTTTTATGAAGAGATTTTGAACTTTGCATAAAAACAATATCTTCATCTTTTTCTTGATTTAATATTTTTATAGATTTATGCAGAGCAAGTGAAAAATCTAAAAAGAGTATCTCTTTTAATCTATCTTTAGTGATGATTTTATCAACTTCTACTTTATAAAAAGCGTTAGATTTATTTAGTGAAGCATAACTTTGGTATAAAAATAGCATCATAATAGATAAAATACTGATAGAAACCATCAACTCTATTAAACTAAAACCAGCTCTTTTTATCATCAGTGACCTTTTTGAGATAAACAATCAACACAATAAACAGATTCAGGAATAATCATCAAACGACCTAAAATAATCTCCTCATCACACTCTTTACACAAACCATAATCCTCTTTATCTACCTTAGAAAGAGCATATTTGAGTTTATTAAGTTTTATCTCTGAGTTATGCAGTGTTGTAGCACTTACCTCTTGCTCCTCCATCATCTCTTCACGAATATTACATCCTAAGGCACAATCTGGTTTAATAGGCTGTGTGAACTCTGTGAGTGTATCTATCGTTTTTTGAGTATTATCTATATCATAAATAATTTGATTTTTTATCTCTTGTTTTTGTTCTAATGTCATATTAATTTCCTACCAAGCTAAGTCCAATTTTACCTTTTTCATTATCAATACTTACAACCTCTATGCGAGGTAAATATTGATTTAAAGATAACACTTCAAGGGGATGTTTAATCCTCTTCTCACTCATTTTAGAGATATGAATCATTCCATCATTTTTAAGCCCAATATCTACGAATGCACCGAAATCAGCGATATTACGAACTACACCAGAAACAAAACTTCCCTCTTTTAACATCT